>JBEQAI010000019.1:0-18599 GCA_041640415.1 Ammoniphilus sp.
ATAATCACATGGGATCAAAGGCAACAGCAGATCCACGCGTGATGAAAATTGTTCTAGAAGTATGTAAAGAGCGGAATCTGATGTACTTGGATAGCCGAACCACCCATAAAAGTGTCGTGTCAGCTACTGCAGGCGAATTAGGCGTTCCCGTTGTAGAAAATCACATCTTCCTTGATGATATTTACCGAACGGCGCATATCAGCAAACAAGTTGGTCTTCTCATTAAGCACCTCCAAAGTCATTCTGATTGTATAGCCATTGGGCATGTAGGTCCGCCAGGTCTAAAAACAGCGGCCGTGCTCAAACAAAGTATCCCCGCTATCCAAAAAGAAGCAAAATTTGTCCTGGTTTCCGAGTTAGCAACTTCACGCGTGCCCTTACCCTGATGTAGATGAAAAAGGCCTGGACCAAAGATTAGGACCAGGCTCTTCCCTCTATGATATAACTCGCATTAACTTATCCTTCATTATCGCTAAAGCTTCAATCTCATTAACATAGGCTGTTCTCGGGAAATACCATAGCGCTTCTCCGTCAGGGTTAATAGCAATATAAGTGAACGCTTCTTCATCCTCACCGGGTTCGTCCTGCATACACAAATACTCTAGTCCATTAATGAATCCAACTGAAACAAATCCCAGTTCCAATAGCTCTGCTTTCGTTTTCTTATACATAATTAATCTCCTTATAGAAATGCATTTTCCATCTATCTCCTATTATAGCAAGTTAGCGCCCCTTCAATTGTGAACCTTTCTTGTCTCTTCCTTATTGGGGCTCGCGAGCAGCAGCGATTTGGCGACGTAGGCTCCGTGCAAAAATTCTTCGCCACCAAGGCATTTCTATATAAGCTTGAAGCAAGGTCATCCTTTCATGCAAAAGAGCGGAGCGCTCAGCTTCTCTCTCCATAAATTCTTTTGCCTCCGTCTGAAAGACCTTTAGTTCCTGTTTCATTTTTTCTTTTTGCTCTCTCATTTCCCTGGCCACATCTTCTTGCAGCAACCGCAATTCTGAGATGGATTTTTTCGTCTTTTTCTCTGTTGTCTCTGCCTGTTCAGCTATACGCTGCACTTGGTATTCCACTTCAGTTTTCCACTGGTCAATCGCTTTATAATCTTTCCCTAGCAGGGTAAGTCTTGTATGTAGTTCGGCCCCTTGCTTCTGCAGCTCTTCTTGTTCATGCTTAACCTTCTGATAACCAACTTGCAACTCGACAATGCCTTTCCATTCCGCCTCGTTAGCTTTCCATTCCTCTAGCATAGGTTGCAGGCTTCTCATCTGTTCATTCCATTGGACATTTTGCAGATATAAACATGTACTCAAGTAGCCTAAAAACCTCATGGCTTCGTTATTATTTCCGATCGCCGTCGCCATCTCTTGAGAATTACGCCCTGTTACCTCACCCATTAAGCGTTTGATAAGACTTTGATTTTGTATATTAATAAATCCATCTTTCGCTGTATCGGAAAAATGTATAAGATCATCTGCAATGGCTTTGACTTGCTTTGGATCGGACAACGCCTTTAACATTTCTGTTGTTTGTTCGTTTAGCTCAATCACTTCACCGTTTATCATCCAAACCTGCTTCTCTTCAATCATAAGGCACCTCAAGACATCCAATTATTGTATCTTCCCTATGATACCTTAATTTAAGTTGAATTTCGACCCGAACTTAAAAGAATAATTTAAGAATAATGATGAGGTTCTAGTTCATTGGTGAAGGTAAGATGTCTATTGGAAAGGACGATCCCACGAAGGTTGGCTTCACTTAGAGATTGAGCTTCTACGATTCCTCCATTTCCGCTCCCGAACAAGTGAATGTGATTTCTTTTGTGATTTTGTAATAAAGCCATGTAAGACAAGAAAAAGAAAAGCGTGATTCCATATGTGAATCGACGCTCAAAAATGACTTGTGTATTGTAATTTTGCACCCCGTAACGGAACCCGTCTCTTAAATAAGGATAGCCATTTATATCAAACTAAGTTGTAGAAGGGACCATTGCCTCTCGTAATTCAGTCATAAGCTTCTCCATAATCGTCTTGACCGGAAGAATTTCCTTAATCTCGTGCACCCTTGCCCCTGCAAATACAAGCCCTTCCTCTACATCGCCTTTCACCGAGCGGATAAGAGAATCTAAAGTACAAAATTGGTAGGAGCAGGTCTTTAAGCATTGGCGACACTTCTCAATTTTTATCTTTGATCCTTCACAAACCCTATCAATGAAGGCATTTCGAATCGCTCTTCCTTCAAGTCCAACAGTGGTCTTGACTAAAACGGTGTCGCCTTCGTTACACTCCAAATATTTCTGCTTAAAGGATGGATGCGCATCGCATTCTACGCTTGCTACGAAGCGTGTCCCCATTTGCACACCGGATGCCCCCATCGAGAAGGCTTTCGCGATGTCGGAGCCAGTTAAAATTCCCCCAGCAGCGATAACAGGAAGCTTAACAGCCTCCACTACCTCTGGCAAGATGTCAAACAAAGGGCGTTCGGTACCCAGATGTCCCCCAGCCTCATGTCCTTCCACCACAATGGCAGAAGCCCCAAGCTTTTCTGCTAGTTTAGCAAACTTCGCTGAAGATACAATCGAGATGACGGGCACTCCATACTCCTTGCCCCATGTATACATGTCTCTTGAGAATCCTGCTCCAGATATAATAAAGTCTACCTTTTCTTCCATGGCAGCTTTGACCGTCTCTGCAAATTCCTTCATGGCGAACAATACATTTACCCCAATGTATCCTTTGCCCTGTGTGAGCTCCCTTGCCCGTCGGATATGCGACCTCATTTCATCAATGGGAATCCCGGTCCCCGAAATAATGCCTATGCCCCCGGCGTTGGCAACCGCTGAAGCAAGTCCGCTTAATGAAACAGCAACACCCATACCGCCTTGAATGATGGGTAGCTCTGGAGTCATGTGGGCAATTTTCAATTTTGGAATGTTCAAACGTCTTCCTCCTATACTTTCGGAAATGTTTAATTCCTCCCCAGGAATCATATTACAACTATATACCATCTGATTAACGTCTGCAAAATAAACTTGACGTTAAAATTGTGAACGATTTTCGACTAAATTAAAAAAACTCCTATCGGAGTAAGTTCAAAGAAACCAGACCGCGTTAGAGGAAGTCTTTCCCCTACGGGAACAACAATTGCTTCTGAACAGGATGAAAATCGACGTAGCCAAGAAGCATACAGAATAAGGAGGATAAGCCAAAGAAGTTATACTTTATTCTATAAAAAAAGGAAGGCTAACGCCCTCCTTTTTACATTCATGTCTACACGCCAACAAACACAACTTTTGCATCTGGATTGTTCTGCTGGAGTTTTAGCACCTCATGTTTAATATCATCAATATTGTGGCGCAATACTGTACACTCTGGTTTTTTCTTCATCGTCATATTTACTTTATCTTGATTTCCATAAGTAATCGTATTTTCAACAAATATTAATTTAAACACTTTGATCATCTCCTTTGCTATAGACTTTACTACAATTTAGCAAATTACTCACGTATTTTTTTAAAAAAAATGAAGTGCATGTTGTTATTTTGGCTTTATATATTGAATATAATGGTTTTTACCTCAATTTATTTTTTGTTATAACTGAATAGATGAAATAGTTTGACATATAGAAAATTCGTTGTATAATAATATGAAATTAAACGTTATATATTCTTCCATCCAATGAAAAGGAGTTGCAACTTATGAAACACAAGGTCAAGCTTTACCTTTATTATCTTATTCCTTGTGCCTTGGGGATACTGTATTATGTATCCCGACTCTAGTTTGTTAAATGTTAAGCCGAGATCCCTTCCGGAAGAATCTCGGCTTGTTTCTGAGCTATAGCCAAACAAAAGTGACTATGATAATAGTAACAGCCATATATAAAAGATTTAATGGAATGCCGACTTTCAGGTAGTCGGAAAAACGATAACCACCAGGACCATATACAATGAGGTTGGTTTGGTACCCAATAGGAGTGGCGAAGCTTGCAGAAGCTGCAATCGCAATCGTCATAAAGAAAGCCACCGGGTCAACGCCGGCCTGAAGCGCTATTGCTTGCGAGATGGGAAACATCAGAACAGCCGCTGCATTGTTCGTAATAATCTCAGTAAAAAAGGTGGTGATCAGATAGATCACAGATAGCATTCCTATTACGCCTAAGCCTTGTGTCACAGATACAAAGGCATTAGCAATCCAAGCAGCTGTTCCTGTTTTTTCTAGTGCAATTCCAATACCAATTGCACAAGCAATCATAATGAGAACATTAAAATGCATATGTTTCTTTGCTGATTCAAAGGTGATGGTTTTAGTCAGGAATAGCATGATTACCGCTAATATCGAAGCCTTAAACATCGATAAGATCTCGAAGGTGGCGACTAAAACCATAGCGAGCAAAATGATGACTGCAAAGGTTCCTTTTCTAGGATTCATCCATTCCGGCTGGGGTACAGGCGAAATCAGGTAAAAATCCCCTGAATTTAACCATCTCTTCATAAATTGCTTGCCTGCAAGCAGCAATAGTGTATCACCAGCCTTCAAGGGTATATCCCCTACCTTGCTCTTAATTCGCTCTTGATTACGGTGTACAGCTACCACTCCTGCGCCGTACTTACCTCGAAAGCTGCTTTCTTTCACCGTCTGGTTAATGATGGATGATTGATGAGAAACCACCGCTTCAACGAGAAATGCATTGCCGTTATGCAAATCATCCAGCTTAAGATCAGTTCCTGTTTCAATTTTCAGTCCTTTTATCCGCTCGAGATCGACGATGGTTGACACTAACCCCGTAAAAATGAGCCGATCTCCTTCCCTTAGGGTTCTGTCAGTTTGTACGGGAGCGATGCGATGTCCGTTACGGATAATCTCGATAAGATAAAGCCCTTCTAAATGCTTTAATCCCACTTCTTCGACCGTCTTCCCAACAATCGGCGAGTCCTTAAGTACAACAGCCTCTGACAGGAATTCCCGTGTACTTTCCATAAACGACTCTTCTGATGTTTTTCTGGAAGGAAGCAGTCTATGACCAATGGTACCCATATAGACAATACCTACTATACAGGCCGGAATTCCTACCACCCCTAGTTGGAACATACTGAATCCGCGCATCCCCTGCTCCAACATCATCCCATGGATCAATAAGTTGGTCGACGTCCCAATCAGCGTTATCGTCCCGCCAAAAATAGTGGCATAGGATAAGGGAAGCAAGAACTTGGAGGGAGAGATATTTTTGTCTCTACACCATTTCTTGATGATCGGTGCAAACATAACGACAATCGGGGTATTGTTCAGGAAGCCGGATAGGATCGAGATGGGAAACATCATTCGGACAAGTGCTTTTCGCTCGTTTTCTCCTGTCCCCAATGCTCTAGATACGATCCGTGTAATGAGACCGCTTTGTTGTACGGCTCCCGCCACGATAAATAACAGAGCAACGGTAAGCATCCCTTCATTCGAAAAACCGCGCAACGCATCCGAGGGGCTTAGTAGTCCGGTTAACAGGAGAAATGCCAAGGCGCAAAACACGACGAATTCTGGTCTCGTTACTTCGGTAACTAAGAAAACGAGCATGACGACAACTGTGAGAATGACTACTGCAATCTCCCATGTCATAGGAAAGAACACCCCTTCGCTTCCAAGATCGAATAAAAGAGGTTGCTTCAACCCCATCTACTGCCATGATATGCGCCCGCCAACGAACGGGTTATCGATATTCAAGAAAGATTCACAATTCCCAGCCGCTTCAACTGCGCCACAAATCGCCTATGGTGTAAAATGGAAGCAGTGGGCTAATCCCTCTAAATTTAGAAGAGAAGGTGAAGAACAATGGGGTACGGTCGGGTTGTGGTGGCATATGATGGTTCGACTTTTAGTCAAAAAGCATTGAGAAAAGCAATAAGTCTGGCAGAAATAAACGAGAATTGTTGGATCGATGTTGTGCATGTTATTCCTGAACCCCCAAATTCAGCCTATGAATTTTTCTTTGCTGGAGATGACACCGAACAAAAGTACCAAGAAGGTTACGAAGTTCTGACAAAAGCTACAGAACTGCTAGCGACAACCTCTGCGCCCTACCGTACACTTGTCCTAGAAGGACACGCAGCGAAGGTTCTTTCAGACTATGCGGAGTCCAACCAAGCAGATCTTATTCTTATTGGTTCACGGGGGTTATCCAGGCTAAAGGAGCTTATTCTTGGTAGCGTCAGCCATCAGGTAGTTCAACTATCAGCCACATCAGTTCTGATTGTAAAATAAATAAAAAGAAAGACCTTGTTTGATATGCCATGGCAGATCAAACAAGGTCTTCTCTTTATACCCTGCAAAAAAACTCAAAGTCATTGGCTTTCATAGGGGCGCTTACAAAATATCCTTGAATTTCATCGCATCCGTTTTCGCGCAGGAACTCGCATTGCTGCAACGTTTCTACTCCTTCAGCGATCACTTTAAGGTTAAAGTAATGCCCTAGATCGATAATCGCTTTCGTAATGGCAGAGTCGCTTGCACTGAGAGAGACATTAGAAATAAAAGAACGATCAATCTTAATAACATTAATCGGCAACTGCTTCAAGTAGCTTAATGAACTATAGCCAGTCCCAAAATCATCTATGGAAAGATGAATCCCTTGATCCTTGAGCTGCTTTAATTTCGCAATCGTTTTGTCAACTTCTTGCATCAAGACGGTTTCAGTAATCTCTAATTCAAGGTATTGGGGTTGCATATTGGTTTCGAGCATAATCTGCTGAATCCGTTCTACGAAATCTTGCTGCTTGATTTGCAAGGCAGAAAGATTGACGGAGATTATGATGGGCGGCAACCCGCGATTAAACCACATTTTCCATTGTTGGCACGCCGTCCGAAGCACCCACTCCCCTAACTCAATAATCTGTCCGCTTGTTTCAGCTATAGGAATAAACTCAGCAGGAGATACCTGGCCCAATAATGGACTCTTCCACCTGACCAGTGCCTCTGCCCCCACGATTCTGCCTTGAAGCAGATCCATCTTAGGTTGATAGACCAGCATCATTTCATTCCGTTCGAGAGCCTGTCGCAACTGATGTTCCACGAGCATCTTACGATCCCATGTTTTATTAATTTCATCGGTATACCATTGTAAATCGTTCCCTCCTCTCTCTTTTACTCGTAGCGTCGCAAGGTCCCCGTTCTTAATCAAGATCGTGGAGTCCACCCCATCATCAGGAAACAAAGTAAGACCGATGCTCACAGAAATGCAAAGATGGTATTCCTCTAACTGGAAAGGCTGAGAAAGAGAATGGATAATGATTTTACTAATGTTCTCTGCATCCACCCTACTTTGAATAGAGGGGAGTAAAATCGTAAATTCATCTCCCCCTAGTCGGGAAATCACATCGTTAGAACGGATACATCGCTGGAGCCTCTCGGTTACCTTCTGTAAGAGCAGATCACCTACATCATGCCCAAAAGTATCGTTGAGCGGCTTGAAATCATCAAGGTCAAGGAACAATAGGGCTCCTTGATCCTTATCCTGTATGGCACGTGCGATAGATTGCTCTAGTTTTTCTATAAACAAGGTGCGATTTGGCAAGCCAGTGAGCGTATCATGATAAGCCTGAAAGGATAGCTTTCTTTGGTATTCTTCCATAGAGCTCATCATCCGGTTGAACTCTTTCTTCAGTTTACTAATCTCATCATTTCCCTTATATGAAACACGTGCGGATAGATCATGGTTTTGACGGATGTAACTTAGCTGCTGCGTGAAGGTTAATAACCGAGCCAATATCGTTCGGTCCAGAAAAAAAACCATCATGATGGTAAACATGCTCCCCATTGTAAGAAGGAATAAATAAAACCACTCCACACTTTTTTTCCCTTGGAGAAAAAAGTCAGTCTGGCTGTCTATCTCCACGACGAATGCAGGCTGCTGATAAATATCCTTGATCAAGACTGAGCCCATCATTCGCTCGTTTAAGGTATAGAGATGGATAAGATTATTCTCTTCATGTAAAGCAGCCATCCTCTCTTGATTCGTAAGTATGCGGACCTTTTGATTGAACTTTTGATCTAAGCGAACCCATTCTTCATCGTCAACATAGCGAGCAACAATCATAGTTCCCCGAACCACGCCTTGGTAATCCGTTGTTGTGATCGGCTGTGAGACGATGAGTAGGGGAACATCATCTAGCATCACAAAACCCTTGACTTGACTAGTTGATGTTTCATGGTTTACAAGAGGCCCATCAAACTTAAGGTGTTGATAGATGTTCTGAGGTACTGGCGTATAACTCGATTTCTTCAGATCATAGGCCCTCTCAAAAATGATCTGCCCCAATTCATCTATCAATAGAATCATATTGACTCGATTTACGATAAAGGTCGATTCAGCATAATTACTGAGGATATAGGGGTGTGCATCCATCTCCTGTAAAGGCTTTGCTCGCCCCACAAATTGATAGGTGTCATCCCAAGCCGAAAAGTTAGAAAAATTAGCGCTCATATTAGCCAATTCATCCTCAAGAGTATCCAGCGTTCTCTGGACGGAAGCTTCTACGCTCTTCCTCTCCATTTCTTTGAATTGATCGAGTATCATGACCTGCGTAATAAAATAAAGACTAACCAACGATATCGCTGCCACACTGCTTATAAAAATGATTGTTTTGAATCTTAAGGTCATAAGGAATCTCCTTAGGAGAAATTGATTCTATGTTTGTTTTTTTATGGTAACATAGAACTCTTTTTTTATATATTCACTTCCTAAGGTAATCATAAAATTGTCATAAGTTGTCGAGAACCCTTCAGATGTTTAGCTAAATATCGATAACTAAAATCAATATTTAAGTTTTTAATTTTGATATTAATACTGCAATACGAAATAAATGAAACAATAAATACATCTATGGTAAATAATTTAACAAAAAATATTGAATTTTAGCAAAAATAGGAATATAATGATCTCGTAAATCCAAAATTTATTAAGGAGGCCTCCAATGCAAACGCAAGTCGAACAGAACGGCATCGTTACGTTGACTCATGAAGGCGAAGCTTTAATCAAAGACAGTCCCTTATGGAACGAAGACTTAAGGCCGACGACTACGCTTGAGCATCACTGGACGGGCTACAACTTTGCCAGTTTATGGATTGGGATGGCAATATGCATTCCAACCTATACCATGGCAGCGGGGTTAATCTCCATAGGGATGAATTGGTGGCAGGCTATTCTTACGATTGTATTGGGTAATTTGATTGTTCTTATTCCTATTCTACTAAGTTCACATGCCGGTACGAAGTTTGGAATACCTTATCCTGTCTTTGCTCGCTTGTGGTTCGGTACTAGAGGAGCCCACATTCCCTCTTTAGCGCGTGCATTGGTTGGAGCAGGTTGGTTTGGTATTAACTGCTGGTTTGGCGGAGCGGCCCTAGATGCCCTTTTAAGCTCGTTTACAAGCTGGGGATCAATCCCTGGGCACTTAGGCATTGCCTTTGCCATTTTTTTGAGTTTAAACGTCCTGATCGCGTATTTTGGACCTGAAGCGATTCGCGTCATGGAGGCATGGGCTGCTCCGATATTAGTGATTATGGCGTTGGCTTTGCTGGGTTGGGCGTTTACCTCTGCGGGCGGGTTCGGCCCCATGCTTTCGGCCCCTTCTAAATTTGCAACTACGAGTGACTTTTTAAAAATCTTCTTCCCTGCTTTAACTGGAGCTGTAGCGTTTTGGGCTACGCTTGCTTTAAACATTCCAGACTTCTGTCGTTATGCCAAAAGTCAACAAGCTCAGATATGGGGTCAGACCCTGTCCCTGCCTACCACGATGGGTGCTTTTTCGTTTATAGGCGTGGCAGTGGCTTCCGCTACGGTGGTTATTTTTGGAGAAGCTATCTGGGATCCTACGATATTGCTGGCTAAATTCCCCCCTTTCGTTATTTTTCTAGGTACCATTGGCATCGTATTAGCTACCTTAACCACGAATATTGCGGCTAATATTGTCGCACCTGCTCGCGCCATTGAAAATATTCTCCCTCGAAAGATAACCTTTGGAATGGGGGCAATCATAACCGGCCTTATTGCAGTTCTTATGCAGCCTTGGTATTTGCTTGAGAACTTCGGTAATTACCTGTTTGTCTGGTTAGGTACTTATGGGGCTCTTCTGGGACCCATTGAAGGTATTGCTATTGCCGACTATTGGCTTGTGAGAAGACGAAAGCTCGCACTTGTGGATCTTTACCAACGAAATAGCCGATATGACTACGGGAATGGCTTCAACTCTAAAGCGATATATGCACTACTGTTAGGTATTGGAGCCTCCCTACTAGGAAAGGTAATACCGGGAATGGCCTTCCTATGGGAAAACGCATGGTTTGTAGGATTGTTTGTCTCTGGCTTCCTGTACACCTACTGGATGAAGGAGCATGAGAGCGTAATTTCTGACCAATATTACGACTCGATTACACGTTACCAATCTTCCAGTCAAGCTCAAGACCGTACAGCGGCTGGTATCGCTGAATAAAAATAAAAGAGGACGCTCATATGGCGTCCTCTTCCTTGTATTGCAGTTCCTCTATATCAAAAGACAATTCTAGCTCTATGTTGGACACTTGTTCAGAGGGATAGTAAGAAACATAATATCTAAAATGATCTTGAAGGGTATACTCAATTCCATCATGACCTTGGGCAAGCAGGTATTCCTTTATCAAATTGCCTGACCATAAGATATACTCCTGTCTTGGCGCATCGCTGTTGAGCATGGATGAGCATCCATAGGGGTACCGCCAGTCAAGGGCCTTTGTTCTCAATATTCCCTCTCCTTCTCGCCCTTGCAATAACACCGGGTTTCTCATCGTAAGGTCTTGGCGAAGGACGGCTGCCTTCTGGTTCGAGGCTTCTGCGTGGCAAAACGCATATTCGATTGCCACCAATAAATCGCTCACAAGATACAATCCTGAACCAAACACTGCGTTTGCGGCTATACCGGAAACGAATCTTTTTCTTTCTTCACTGGCATAACACTGGTGCTTCAGAACCTCACAAGCTTCAGTAAAATCAATCCCCCGATAGACCTTTACTCCCAAAAGCTTGCACCACCTTTATAAAATGACTCTACTTTTTTCTATTCGATAAAATTCAGAAAATTCCTCTTTTTTAAGTAATGTGACATCATGAGAAAAAGAGGGTGTCCCAAAACAAAGTGCCTGGCACCTCCCTGCACCATATTCAGTACATAACTCTTGTGATGAGTACTAAATATGGCGCAGCAAGGAGAATGCCTGGCACTTATGGGACACCTCTTACGCTAAGGGAGTAGCTTTGACATATCTCCGTAAGTTTCCGGCCGTCGATCACGGTAAAATTGCCACAAGTCTCGAACCTCTTGGATCACATTTCGGTCCATGTCTCCTATAACAACCCCACTCTCGTTTCTTGTTCCCTCCGATACAAACTTCCCTCTCGGATCAACGAGGTACGACTGGCCGTAGAATTCACCCATGTTCCAAGGGGCTTCGAATCCCACGCGATTAATGGCCCCAACATAATATCCGTTCGCTACAGCATGAGCGGGCTGTTCCAGTTTCCATAAGTATTCAGACAAACCTGCCACCGTTGCTGACGGATTAAAAACAATTTCCGCTCCATTTAAGCCTAGTAATCGCGCTCCCTCTGGGAAGTGACGGTCATAACAAATATACACTCCAACTTTGGCGTAGGCTGTATCAAACACAGGATATCCTAAATTACCCGGCTTAAAGTAATATTTCTCCCAAAACCCATTTGGTTTAGGTCCCGCTTGCACCTGCGGAATATGCTGCTTTCGGTATTTTCCTAGAAAGGTTCCATCCGCATCAATCACAGCGGCGGTATTATAATAGACTCCTTCCGCTTCTTTCTCGTATATTGGTAAGACAATCACAACTTGATTTTTTTTAGCAATCTCTTGGAATAGCTTCGTTGTCGGACCGTCGGGTATCGATTCGGCTGAGGCGTACCATTTTGAGTTTTGTTCGGTGCAGAAATAAGGACCATAAAAAATTTCTTGGAGACAAATCACTTTAGCCCCTTTGGATACCGCCTCATCTACCAATTTAAGGTGTTTTTCGATGGCTTTGTCTTTATGCACCTGTACGGGTTCATCCCCATGGACATCATGTGTGGCTTGAATCAATCCAATTTTGACCTTTTGGTTTGACATTGCCTTTCCCCTCTCTACATGGAATACGTATTCCGACGCAAAAACTTACCATTTCCAGGACGACCGACAAACTGCTTCTCACGAATCACAAACTCTCCGCGGGATAACACCGAAATCACATCTCCATGAACGGTCATCCCCTCGAACGGATTGTAATCCACGTTCATATGATGGGTTGCAGCAGAGATCGTCCGCTCCACTGTGGGGTCAAAAATAACGAGATCTGCATCACTGCCAACTGCAATTGTCCCTTTTTGCGGAAACATGCCAAACAGCTTCGCAGCTTTAGTAGAAATAATGTCAACAAACTGATTAATACTGATACGTCCTTGGTGAACACCCTCGGAATATACCACACTAAAGCGATCCTCAATAAGAGGGCCCCCGTTCGGGATTTTTGTGAAATCGTCTCTTCCAAGCTCTTTTTGACCTTTAAAGTTAAACGAGCACTGATCAGAGCCTATGGTCTGCAAGTGTCCATTTTTTAACGCACTCCATAGTACATCCTGATGATACTTAGCTCTTAAGGGAGGAGACCATACATACTTGGCTCCTTCAAAATCTGGCTTCTCCAAATAGCTGATATCTAATGCTAGGTACTGCGGGCAGGTTTCTCCCCAGACCTGAAACCCTTTCTTACGGGCTTCCGCTATTTTTTCCACGGCTTCTTCACAAGAAACATGGACGACATAAAGCTGGGAGTTGGCCAAAGCAGTTAAGGCGACAGCTCTCCCCGTAGCCTCCCCTTCAACCTCAGGCGGTCGAGTAAGGGCATGATAAATGGGAGCAGTGTTTCCATCCGCTAAAGCTTGCTTAACCAAATAATCGATGACGTCGCCATTTTCAGCATGTACTTGAACAAGCGCACCTAGCTCTCGGGCCTTTAATAAAGTTTGATAGAGAATGTCATCATCGCATTGGAACACATTTTTATAGGCCATAAACACTTTAAGCGAGGTGATGCCTTCTTCCTGCACAACCTTTGGAAGCTGGTCAATGACATGCACGTTCATCTCTGAGATCATCAAATGAAAGCCATAATCAATGACCGCTTTACCTTCCGCTTTCGCATGCCAGGTGTCAATTGCTTCTTTAATCGGCTTCCCTTTAGAAGTCAGGCAAAAATCGACGATCGACGTGGTTCCGCCAAAGGCCGCTGCTCTCGTTCCCGTCTCAAAGTCATCCGCTGTGGTCGTACCCCCGAAGGGCATATCCAAATGCGTATGGGGATCGATTCCTCCTGGAAAGACATAGCATCCAACGGCATCAATCACTTCTGCACCGGGAATATCTAGCTGTCTTGCGATACTCATAATTTTTTCGCCCTCTATCAATAGATCCGCATGGTATTTATCTGTAGCTGTAACAATGGTACCGCCTTTGATCACCTTACTCATCTTCGCTCCCCTACTTTCTTTGACGTTTTACCCGGTTTTCGAATCTGGCTTAGTTAAGGCGGCTTGACGCTCGTTCCAGGTTAATGGTGGTTCTCCTGTACGGATTTCAACCATTTCGATGCAATCCTCGACTGGGCAGACAATGGAACAAAGGTTGCATCCAACACAATCTTCTTCCCTCACTATAAGCCTGACTTTACCGGTCTCATCAGGCACACGCTCAATACATTGGTGTGACGTATCCTCGCAGGCAATATGGCATTTATTGCAACTAATACAGGTATCATTATCGATTCTAGCTACAATCTTATAGTTGAGATTCAAATGACCCCAATCCGAATAGCGCTCCACCGTTTTTCCAACGATATCCCTTACAGATGAGATCCCCTTAGCATCTAGATAATGATTTAGCCCATCGATCATGTCTTCAACGATTCGGAAGCCGTGATGCATGGCTGCCGTGCATACCTGGACACCCGTGGCGCCAACTAATAAATATTCAACAGCATCTTTCCAAGTCGAGATTCCTCCGATTCCTGAGATGGGAATGCCTATAAGCGGATCCCTGGCACATTCAGCCACCATATTCAGTGCGATGGGCTTCACAGCAGGGCCGCAATATCCACCATGGGCCCCCTTTCCGTCCACATGAGGAATGGTATTCCATGAATCTAAATCTACACCCATCAAACTATTGATCGTATTAATCATGGATACGGCGTCCGCTCCGCCTTGAGCTGCGGCCCGGGCGGTATAGCGAATATCTGTAATATTAGGTGTAAGCTTCACAATGACCGGCGTTTGGGCTACTTCTTTGACCCATTCCGTTTGCTGTCGAACTAAATCGGGCTGCTGTCCTACGGCTGATCCCATTCCTCTTTCGGCCATTCCATGCGGACAGCCAAAGTTGAGCTCGAGACCATCAACTCCAACGGCTTCCACTTGCTTGACAATTTCATGCCATTTTTTTTGACTTGGCTCTACCATTAACGAAGCGATAATCGTGTGGTTAGGAAATCTTTTTTTCGTTTCGTAGATTTCTTTAAGATTGACATCTAGTGGACGGTCCGTGATCAGCTCAATGTTATTAAATCCAGCCACACGTTGACCATTATAATGAAGGGCAGCAAAACGCGAGGTTACATTGATGATAGGTTCACCTAATGTTTTCCAAACGGCTCCACCCCACCCCGCCTCAAAAGCTCTCATTACTTGATAGCCGGAGTTCGTAGGAGGAGCTGATGCAAGCCAAAATGGATTGGGAGATTCAATGCCGGCCAGGTTAATTCGTAAATCCGCCATGAAACAAGCCTCCTCTTTTCTACATGTTAAGAAGCAATTTCCTCAGAATCAGCATCCGTCATAAGATCACGATCTACGGCTTGCGCAACTAATTTTCCTTGTTGAGCGGCTTCTACCACCATGGCTTCCCCTTGCCCTTTTTCAAAAATGCAATCTCCTGCAGCATATACTTTAGCTTGGGAGGTTTGGAAAGTATCTTGTTGGACCTGTATCACGCCATGGGAATGAGAGAGACCAAAGGCTTCTATTAATTCCAAATGTCGCGTTTGACCTATTGCCTTAACGACAGCATCGACTTCAAGTGTGAATTCGGAGCCAGGTATAGGTACAGGGGTCTGTCTCCCAGATGCATCCGGCTCGCCCAACTCCATCCGAATGCACTCTAGCTTTTGAACCCGCCCTTCCCCTATGATGCGTTTGGGCGCAACAAGCCAACGGAATTCAATGCCGTCCTGCTTGGCGAACTCATATTCAAAAGGATAAGCGGACATCTCGTTCTCCGTTCGACGGTAAAGAATTTTGACGTTCACAGCTCCCAAACGCTTAGAACAGGTAGCTGCATCGATAGCTGTATTCCCTGCTCCGATCACAGCTACTCTAGAACCAATAAATCGGTCATCCAACTCCTTCGACTTTGTGTCTTCGATCAGTTCAATCGCATCGTATACTCCTGTCAGCTCCTCCCCTTCTATGCCTAAGTCTGGCACGTTGCCCATACCAATCGCTAAAACCACGGCATCATATTCCCCCATTAGCTCTTGCGGTTGAATATCTTTACCGATACAGGTACTCGTCCGGATCTCAACTCCCAGCCTTCGTACTTGGTCGACTTCCCAAAGAGCTATCGATTGTGGTAAGCGGAAAGACACAATACCATAGGTATTTAAACCTCCTGCAAGTTCTTTTGCTTCAAATATGGTCACCTTATATCCCTTACGCGCCAATTCCCTAGCGGTGGACAATCCCGCTGGACCGCTTCCAATGATAGCCACTTTTTTCCCGTTGTACTCCCCTGGTTTAAACAAGACTTCGTTATTCTCTATCGCCCAATCCGTCGCATAGCGTTGCAGCATCCCGATCATAATCGGTTTGGAGGCATCATTAAGTACGCAAGCCCCCTCACAGAGCTGCTCTGTCGGACAAACTCTCGCGCAGCTTGCACCCACGGGGTTTGCATCCATAATGGTGGTCGCTGCTCCCTTCATATTTTCCTGAGCCATCCGCTTGATAAACTGAGGAATATTGATCCCTGTTGGACAAGCCGTTATACAGGGAGCATCATAACAATACAAGCAACGATTAGACTCATCCATGGCATCCTTCTTTCGAAGCGGCGGAACGACTTCCATAAAATGAGTGAGAAGACTCTCCACTGGAATGAAGGTGGTTTTCCTATCTTGCATACACCCATACCTCCTTGTCTTCGTAAAGTGTTATTTTTATGAATTAATTGATAATTGACTATATTCAGTTTATGTTATCAATGTTATAATGTCAATATATTAATAACATGCTATAATATTTACTCCGTTAGTTGAGAAAAATCAGTTTTGTTTCCTTTCAATATGAGATATCATGAAACCAAGGGCAATTGGTCTACTCTACAAATAGAGAGGAGGTACTAGCCTTGTCCCCAAACCAAATGGAAGAAATTTCTGTTCTTCGCAACGACATAGAAGGCCAAATCGAAATACTTGAAAAACGTATCCTGGATGATCAGCTTACTCTCCAATCTTTAAAGTTACGGTTAAAAGAATTGATTATTCAGGAAAAAGAACGCGCTTGTTACCTTTCATCCAGTGAAATATTAGATTTAATCTATGAACATACAGGTAAAGAAAGTAATATGTCCACCATTAAACGGTGGTCCGATCAGGGGTTTCTCGGCGAAGCGATTGACGAGCGCGAAGTCTTTTGGGCACTTAAAACGAAACAAGGAAAAAAGCGCTTCTTGTATCCCAAGAAGCAGGTGTACCAGTTTCTATATGATAAAAAATGGATCCGGCCCCGATTTGATGTACTGGATCGCGTGAAAATCTGCAAACCTGGAACACCCTACCATGAAGAGGCAGCCGTGGTTGTAAAGAGCCGATTAGAAGCAGACGAGTTTCTGTATACGCTTCAAACAGAGAACGATTTCCTAGTTCTACAGGACATAACAGAATCTTGCCTAAGCTTGATATAGAGAAAGAACAGGAGTGGATGAGATGAGGGTATCTTTAACACTAGACAATACATTGGATAATCAGCATGTTTCTCGCCGAATTAAAGAATCCAACCGAGAAAAGAACAATGATATAGCCATCTCTTTTTCAAACGATCTAAAGAAAATCGTATTAGAGGGAGAATCCATATACGTACCAGACGCCCATGTTTTAGAACGTGAAGACATCCGAGTATCAGGTGAAGTGAAATGCCATGAGGGTGGCTGTGAAATTACTGCAAAAGAAAAAGGCAAAACCGTTAATCTTCACTTGGACTCTCATTTGGTCGAGGAATTAGATCAAATCCGGAAGCACGTCTCAAGTAGAACCCAACATGATCTACTGCTCGAGATTTTTATCCGTGGTATCAAAGACATAAAATCTGAAAGAGAATAATTAAATCAAGGCGATCCTCCCGGGCATTCCGGGGTGATCGCCTTTTTTGTTCAGCAACATTCTTAAGTTGGGATATATCCACTATCCCCTAATTTCTTCAACCATGTCTTGATTGTTCGACGGTGTCGTCCAAAATGGTCGACCATCTCATCCATGGAGGGTACAACAAACTTTCTTTCCTCTAAATACCGCCAGAGTATATATTCGCTCATACCTAGTTTTATTATTATTTCATGCGGATACATGATCTCTTTCCTTTCTTTGCTCCTACGTCTTTGTTCCTCCTAAATTTTAACATGGAAAAACCTTTCTCTAATCTTTTTAGAAAATTTAAACTTGCGACAATTAGATATTTACAATTATTATGCAAATATTATATTATAACTATACAATATGTTTATTAAATTTCCAGGGAGGTTACTATGACAGGTTTAAACCTTACGGCACTTGTTCTTATCATTGTCGGCGGATTGAATTGGCTGCTCTTTGGTCTTTTTCAGTGGGATTTAGTAGGCGGTTTGCTTGGAGGAATGGACAGCTGGATTGCTCGTGCGGTTTATATTGTTGTTGGTTTAGCAGCACTTTACTCTCTAACGCTGATTAATAAAGTGAAGGCTAATTCTTAAGTTTATGCGAGGCCGCCCTGTTAAGGGGCGGTCTTTTTACCGGTTAGGAAAGTTAAGTTCACTAAAGAACTAAAGCGAAACTTTCCTAACGGCATGAAAAGCTTCCTCTAAAGATGGATACTACATCTCCGAAAGGGCTTCAATAGAAGCTTTTCTTACAGAATAAAAAAAGCAGGTACCATGACTAAATAGCAACCTATCCCTCTACCCATAATGCCCGCCAATCTTCGCGCTCCGTTCAAGCGCAATCCCTCCTTCTAATAAACTCGAGGCTTTTATGATGGAGGTCGTTCCAAACAAATCTCGGATCTCGTCGATCGCAAAGGCCAAGCTTCTCTTTTTTTCCTTGGTTTTATAGTTGAACATATCCAATTGCATTTCCTGGTCGGGACTGAGATTAGATAGGCTCACATACACATTGCGAACTTCTGTACCTAGAATGTGATGTGTATTAAAAAGGCGGATACAGACATCATATACCTCATCTTCTAAGTTTGTCGGCGTATCAATCGACTGAGA
>JBEQAI010000020.1:0-18587 GCA_041640415.1 Ammoniphilus sp.
AGGAAGAAGAACATCGGAAAGCCGTATGAGGGAAAACCTCACGTACGGTTTGATGAGGGGAAGCTGAAATGAATAAAGGCGACCGGTGGTCGCCCAGAAAATTTCTGTTTTCTACTCTACTTATGACATTAATATTCGTCTCGAATATTCCTCTTATCATAAGTTGGCTCCTTTTCTTCAATAAACGACCTGCATAAGCTCCATATTTTTTCTTTATTCTCAGTACTAGTCGCATACTGCGGATAGCTTCCGGATCCAAATATGTTCTTTAATTGCGCAAGACCTTTGGTGCTTTGCGCAGGCTGAACAATTTCTAACTTGTGATTAATAAGCTGACCACTCACCTTTTCGAATTCATCCGATGTACAAATGTGGAAATAATTCTCTGCCATGCTGGCTGGCAAAGGATTAATCAGATTCTGCGCCCATCCAAGGATTCTCCATACCGGGCTCATCTTTTGAATCGTCTCTTTGGATAACTTGACGCGGTTGATTTCAAGAGCGTTGACTTTAATGCCTTTGCTCTTTAACTCCTCGGCCAATTTAAAAGTTAGCAATAATAGCCCCATTTTTGAATCCCCGTACATTTTATATACACGGTAAGGTCTTGTTTCCCGTAATTCCCCGCGTAGGTTATCAAAGTCAATTTTTCTTTTGGGATCGAAGAAGTGTTTGATATTTGTTGTACAAGCATTCAAGATTCTTGGGTCATCAGACTTCTCGAGATGGTCTTCTAATAAACGAGTCATCAAAAAAGGACCGAAGGTATTCGTTGCAAATGTTAATTCGATCCGGTCTGGACTCAGCTTATATTCTTTTTCACCATAATTGAGGTAGGCGGCGTTATGAATCAGAATGTCTAAATGAGGGTATTGAGCTTTAAAACTGGCGCAAAACCTACGTATAGACTCAAACGAGGAAATATCCAGCTCCATCAGGTTGACGTTCACGTTGTTCGAAGCCTTCATGACCTCTTCCTGTGCGACTCGACTTCTATCTAGATTGCGGCAAGCCATAACCACTTTGTAGCCTTCAGTTGCAAATTTTAGAGTTGCTGCTTTCCCAATTCCTGAATTGGCACCTGTAATCAAAACAATTTTTTCTTTCAAGTTTGAACCTCCTTTTTATCTCAGTTGGACAGAGATGCTAGCAACACCCTAATGATAGAAATATGCGGTTGGTTGACATGGCACACCTTCCTCTCTCCTTTAAGTCGTCTTTCTATTGACAAATGTTGCATGTACTGAACCATATTCTCCTCTACGTTAGTCTCAATTCAATAATACTAACATCTGCTAGTACTGAATTGGAAATTTTTGTTGCATTTGATAATATTTCAGCCTCTAAAGCACCTATTTATGAGTTCTCTCGAATAAGCTAGGAGTAATGAGTTTTTTGTTGGGAGGTATATTTATGCAAAATCTTGGTTCTGGATCCATTGCTTATATCTCGGACCGAGCAGGGACTTTCGATCTGTGGATTTATCGACCTTTAGAGGCTCTTCATTATTCCTTAACTCAAGGGATAGCGGAGGAATTTTCGGTACCGTATTGGTCTCCGGATGGCCAGAAGGTGGCTTTAGTTGGTAGGTATAATATCATTTATGTAATTGACACCAGAACGGGGAGAGTCGCACAGATTGATCAAATTGCACCTTACACCCTTTTAGCCTGGTCCCCCAACAGTCGGTTTCTGTGTTATGTAAAAAGCGGACGAATTCATATTTACGATACCCAATCCCATACTAATCGAGAGATCATACAAGAGAAAGCCACGGATGCTCAGTGGTTTCCCTCGGGTAAGGAATTGTTATTTACGGCCCCAGACTCCACTGGATTGAGCCAACTCTATCAGATCAGTATAGATGGAACAAACAAACGTCAGCTCACCCAAAACTGGGTGAATCCGATTCATCACTTGAGGCTTTCACCTGACGGCCGGTATGCCCTATTTACGTATCCCGGAGTAAGTGTATCCCTAATCGGGATTGCCAACCTCTCCACAGGTCAAGTTGAAACTCTACCCGGTGGTCCACTCGGCAAGAACTACAATCCCCAGTGGTCTCCCGATTCTTCACTCATCGTCTATAGCGCCACCCACTTTAGTTCCCACCGCTACCACTCTCTTATTCAAACGGACCACCGCACCGGGCAACATCAAAAAACATGGGCTGTCTCTTCCTGTTTCTCAACTCCTGTGAGCTGGTCTCCCGATGGCGCGCGTATCGCCTACCTCTCCGGTTGTGGAAACAGCGAGAGAGCTACACAAATATGGTTAGTGAGTCTACGAAATCCCGTTCCTGTCAAAATTGTCGAAGGTGGCCGGATTACTGCTTTGCAATGGTCACCCTTTAGGCCTCCATTCCCACGTGTGCATGTTTACTTCAGTCGGTTATACCGCGTTTCCTTCCCTTATCCAGCAAACTGGAGCAAAGTATCGAATGAACGTTACGAAGGAACGGATGGCTTTTTCCAGGTTACGGCCGTTGCTTCAGATGGTGGAATCGATGAAGTATGTCGTGGGGAAGCTTATCATATTTTAGCTCCTTATGGAGCCCGTCCTCAAATCCAAATGACGTCCATTAACAATCAGCCTGCTTGTTTCATCTTCCCATCGGAAGACCAACCGAAAGAGATGAATAACCAAGCTGCACTTATCGTGAAGTATCCTCGTCCGGTCACAATTCAGGGCATCGTTTATTCATATTTACTCCTCTGGGCGGATCGCAGTCATATCGTAACGTTAGCACGGAGACTGAGGTTTGTGTAAATTGAATAAAGGGAGCGCCTTTCCAAAGGCCTGCTCCCTACGATGTATGTTTAAGCGCTATAGGCTCTACGGAAGGAAATTCTATAGAAAAGGTAGTCCCACGACTTAACTCGCTAGATACTTGAATAGACCCGTTAAAGGTTTGGATAATTCGATAAGAAACCATTAATCCGAGGCCTGTCCCCTTTTCTTTCAATGTATAAAAAGGGGTGCCTAGGCGCTTAATTTGGTCCTTCGTCATGCCCACCCCCTGATCCGTAATATGGATGGTTACCTTCCCATTGTTCCTAGCTTGGCAACTCATCATGAGGACGCCACCGTTTGGCATAGCTTCGATTCCGTTTTTCACTAGGTTAATTAAGCATTGATTGAGTTTTTGTTGATTTGCCATTATCAAGCATGGACCATCAATGTCACGCTGGATTTCAACATGCTGCATTAAAGCATAGGGAGCTAGGATGTTCTGAACCTGTTCGAGCTGTTTGCCTACATCTATCATTTCGATATCTTCCGTATGTGGCTTAGCAAAAGACAGATAATCACTAATGATTAAATTAGCTCGATCCATTTCTTTTAAACAGATTTCTACATAGTTCTTGAGGTGCGGAGGAAGCGGCTCTTCGTGCATAAGCTGCAAAAAGCCTCGGTTCACTTGCATGGGGTTTCTAATTTCATGGGCAAATGCACTGGTTAAATCGCTTAGTACTCGCAACTTTTCTGTTTTTTGAAGTTCTGAGCGCATGCGGTTATTTTCGCGGAGATTCTCATTCATATAAACAAGAAAACAAGAGGCTAAGATAAAAACAATATTAAAAATGAAAAGTGACATCGCATTGTCGAATGTAAATACGCTGAGCATAAAATAGACGACGGAAATCACGATCACATGGTAAACCGACAGCAGGACCGTGCAATTCCTTCTAGTCGTTCGGTCAGCTTGCTGATACAACCGATAGAATGCCATAAATACAGGTACGATAAAGAATAAAGAAATAACGGTATGATAAAAGCCCACATCTACCCCAAGATAGAAGCGGTATGCAATTATGATCAAGCTGAGGACAGCTCCCGTTTCATATCCTCCATACAAAATTCCTATAAGCAAAGGAATTCCCCTTAGGTCGAAGAGGGATTCTACTCCGATAGCTACAGGAAAAGACATGCAGAGAATTATCGCTAGTCCATTAAGAAAGGAATGAAACCATGACCTTCTTCTTTGATCAAACTTTAATTTCTCTGCATAAAACATATGATAAATAAAAATAGGTACGATAATTAATAAAATTTGAAGTAATAGATCTTTTATCTCCGTCATCGTTTCACCCACCCCAGTCTGACATTAACACCCATTTTAATACAAAGATAAGGTTATGTAACGAAAAAGTTGTCGATATATTTTGACAATGCAAAATAGGACGTATGGCTTAGCCATCCGCCTTAATGAATCATTTCGTAAAGACTTCTTTAATAATCGTATGATATTTGTCACATACACCGTTTTAAAAACGTTATATAATTGAGGTGGACAAAGTTTTAAAAGGAGGAGTTAGCGCATGTACCCTAAAACGGTGAGACTGTGTGAAAATGAAAATTATCAATTAATTGCAATTGAAGATTCGGACCTACGAATAAACAATCCTGTAGAATTTGTCCACGCCTTCTTGACTTCACAGCACGCTCAGGAAGAGCAAGCGATTTCGAAGATGACGGAGGTTATAGGTGATTCCAAGGAATGGTCTAGTGTAGAAATCTGTAGTTGCCCCACTCATGTCTGCGCACTAATGAAGGGATCAAATTGTATGGCCTACGCGCTTAAAAATCAGTTTTGGACTCAGTTAGGAAGTGAAGTTACTAGTGTAGATCAAGAGCACATCTATATTAAATTAGGTATGCAATAGTTTGGAGGGAAAAACATGTTTGTTAAGCATTGGATGGTCAAAGATCCCGTAACGATCCTCGCGAATGAGCCTCTGGATCGAGCCTTTCAAATGATGAAAGAAAAAGGAATAAGCAGGCTTCCCGTTGTCAATCATCAGAATCACGTCATAGGGATGCTCACCAAAGGCGATTGCTTGCGAGTCAGTCCTTCTCCTGCCTCCACCTTGTCGAAGCAAGAAGCGAACTATCTACTAGGGAAGTTAAAGGTCAGTGAAGTGATGAGCCCGAAGATTTTATCGACCAACCCGAACGATCATCTTGAAGATGTGGCTGTAATCATGAAAAAATATAAGATCGAGGGCCTGCCTGTAGTAGAAAGCGGAAAATTAGTAGGAATCATAACCAAATCGGACATATTTGATGCCTTTATGGATATCATGGGTGCGGGTTCGAATGGAACAAGGCTAATTCTGGAGTCAGAAGATCAATGTGGAGTTCTTTCCGACGTTTCGCAGTTGTTTAAGAAGCGTGAAATCGTGATTGATAGCGTCGCCAAAATACATCGCAATGAGCATCATAAGGTCTATTTGCTGCTTCGCTACACGGCTACCCTTGACAAGCAGGAAGCTCTTTTGAAGGAGTTAGAAGAACATGGTTATCGCCTTGATGCGGTAATGATATAAAGGTAAACGCCCTGGGGAAGATCAGGGCGTTTCGTTTTGACTTTTCTACAACCCTGCATGATAAATATCAGAGAGGGGAATGATAGGTTACCCCCCACTGACAAATCTTTTTTAAGTTAAGCGAACCCTTATCCGAACCAAATCGATGATACGACCATCGTTAGCGCTACGAGCATATACCCAAATCCACCCTGATTGTGTTGTTGGGGTTCGGTCAAAGGGAACCGTGATTCGGAAGTACCCGTAAGCTGGTGCGCCTTCCAGAGCAGTTGTGAACCTTTCGTTGGATACTACACCACCGTTATCATCTTGAACTTGTACTAACACGTTTGCTTCAAATACTCGAGCAAAGCCTTCAATGGCCCCCCCACTACGAAACAAATCCCCAGGAAGGGGGCGAATGACGGAAATATTTCTTGATGATGGGAGAGGAAGCGCTAATCGATACCCCGAATACAGCAAATCGCGTGAGAATCCAGGTCGCCCTTCATTTGCATACAAGATACTGTTAAGAGAAAGTCCAAATTGATTGGCAATTCTGTTCAAGCTGTCTCCTGGTTCGACTTGGTAGACAAAAGCAGGGACCCAGAGCGGCTGACCGAGAAAGATGAGATTAGGATTCTGAATGCCGCGGTTAACACCAGCGAGTAAATCGGGATGAGCAGAAAAGCGTTGACTGATCCGGTAGAGGTTATCTCCAGGAGCTACTATATAAATCGTCCGGAAGGGCTTCTCGGCAGGCACGGGAATTAAAAGAGTCCAACCGGGGAAGATGAGAAAGGGATCAGTGAATGGTGGGAACAGCGCATTGGCGCTTTGAACTGCAGCAGTCGTACTTCCGAACCTTGCCGCTATAGAATGTACAGTGTCTCCCGGCTGAACGGTGTAATAGAAATGGGTTTCTTTCACAGTGGGCATGGATCATCCCCCTCTTTCTTGGGCTATTTATCACCATGATATGCACCCAGGTAGAAGGGTGAGATTCATTCATTTTAAATAATTCAAACGGTCGTATAGTGCCTCTCCTGCCGTAAAGGGCAGATAGGGACCGTGGGAAACGGTTAAATGTCTAGTACTCTCTTAGATTTACATATAATGGTTAATTTCTCTATTTCAAACTCCTTCTATTTGAATAAGATGATTAGAGACCAAAGAAGGAGTTGCTAGAATTGAGCCAAATCAAGGATTTTGGTTTAGCGCGAAGCAAATGGAATCAATATGCGGCCATGAAGGAGGATCCTGTTCTGAAGCGTATGCTTGTCCCTACTGAAAAGTATACGATTAGAGGCTTAGCCAGGGCTCTAAAGAGGTCCC
The DNA here is from genome assembly GCA_041640415.1 of Ammoniphilus sp. Taxonomy (GTDB): domain Bacteria; phylum Bacillota; class Bacilli; order Aneurinibacillales; family RAOX-1; genus YIM-78166. The sequence goes on from JBEQAI010000020.1 coordinate 6,645, forward strand.
CTATTTTATTTCTGAAGCCGGAAATAGGCGGACAAGGCAGGGGCATCATGAAGATTGAGAGAGTAACTTCCGGCTACCTAATTCGATACGGTACTCATCGTAAGATTCTCAAGAGCAGCAAGGAAGTCCTTTCTTCTATACATCGGAAAATTGGCAACAAGCCTTATATCTTGCAAAAAGGGATTGAACTATTAACTATCCGGGATCGTCCGATAGACTTTCGAGTACTTTTACTTAAACCCAAAAACGATTGGGTAACCATGGGCGTTATGGGAAAATGGGCAAAAAAGAATAAAGTGGTAACGAACTACTCCCAGGGAGGCAAGGCCATTTCCGTAAAGCAAGCCTTGAGGGGTTCGAAGAAGCTGAACGTACACGCTAATCTGTTTGAACAGGAAGTAAGCAGATTGGGGAAATACCTCGCGGAGAAATACTTTAACTATTCGAGCATGTTTGGCCTCGATATAGCTATGGATAAAAACGGGAAGCTTTGGATTATCGAAGGGAATACCAGACCGGGATATAAACTCTTTCGTCATCATGAGGAGTTATATTTCCGCATCAGACGTTACGTCAAACAGTTAAGGAGGAAGAAGTAGTGCCTCATAAGAGCTATAAAAGCAAATCTATCGAAGGAAAACTCCGCGTCTACCGCTATCTGACAGCCTATCCGCATCTCAAACCCTATCAACCCTTTACAGCCAAACTGGATAAGAATCAATTAAACCACTGCTTGCAAAAGTATGGACTCGTTTATATTAAGCCTAATAAAGGTTCACATGGAAAAGGAATATTTCAAGTCAAAAAAGTGGAAAAAATGCAATTTAGACTCCGCTCCACAAAGATTAGAAAAAAATTCAAACAAATGACATCCCTTTATAAATATCTTAAGTCCCAATCTGAAACTTTATTAGCCATCCAGCAAGGAATCGCATTGGAAAAGGTCGAAGGAAACCCATATGACATTCGTGCTATGGTACAGAGGAAACCAGGTGGACCTTGGAGAACGACAGGTATCTTTACAAAAGTCGGGTCAAAGAACAAGATCGTTACCAACTACTCCCAAGGGGGGCGGATTGTTCCACTTGAAAAGGTGTTTGCCTCATTAGGTCTAACTTCCAAAGAACGAAAGCAAAGATACCGAAAGCTAAAAGAAGTCTCTCTTGCCATAGCCCATGCTCTTTCTGCTAAACAGCCCGGTATGCATGAGATGGGTATTGACTTTGCCTTCGATAAAAGAGGAAAACTATGGATCATTGAAGTGAATAGCAGACATCCGCAGTTCCATCCCCTCAAAGAGCTACATCCGAAAATGTATCAACGTATGATGAGTCTAGCCAAAAGCTATGGCCGAACCAGTGCAAAATAAACAAATAAAAAAGCTCTGTGCGCCTATTTGCGTACAGAGCTTTTAGTTTTAATACTGCTTACGAAATTGTTCGGCAAGCAGTCTCATCGCCCAGTCATTCACTTGATCATCTTCATCATTTAACTTAACCACCGTAATTTTAATGGGATCACTCGGGTTTGGATCGATAAAGGTCAATTGCTGTGGATCTTGGATGCTAACCTGGTATCCGCTCTCCATCAGGAACTCTTGAATTTGTTCCGCAGTTGGGGCTTTTCCTTCATCAGTAAATATTAGGCCTTTAAGATTTCTCTCCTCGCCTTTTTCATTTAAATGATCCACACGAAACAAAAAATTCCATTCCATTGTCATCGCCTCCTATTCTATTGATGTGCATGCAGCCTAGCAAATATTCCGTTCTCTTGGGAAAGGAGCTGTCCATGCGTTCCATCTTCCGCGATCCCTTCATTTGTGATAACTAAAATACGATCGGCACTTTTAATCGTGGCGAGTCGATGAGCAATCACCAGCGTGGTTCGATCTTTCGATAGATCTTGTAAAGCTTCTTGGATAATGGCTTCCGTTTCGGTATCTAAGGCGGAGGTTGCCTCATCTAGAATTAAGATCGGAGGATTCTTCAGGAACATTCTGGCAATCGCCAGACGCTGCTTTTGGCCGCCCGAAAGTTTCAGTCCTCTCTCCCCAATCTCTGTATCATACGCTTCCGGCAGGGAAGCAATAAATTCAGTGAGATGGGCTTTTCTCGCCGCTTCTTCGATCTCCTCTTGCGAAGCCCCTAGTTTTCCATAGGCAATATTCTCCCGAAGAGTTCCTGTAAATAGGAACACATCCTGTTGAACAATGCCGATGTGAGATCGCAAGGACTCCTTCGTCATATCGCGTACATCGATCCCATCGATGGTGATCGCCCCTTTTTCCACGTCGTAGAAACGGGGAATTAAGGAACAGATCGTGGTTTTCCCTGCGCCTGATGGCCCCACAAAGGCAACCGTTTTGCCAGCCTCAATGGAAAATGTGAGCTCATTTAAGATGGGACGATGCCCCTCGTATCCAAACGTCACGTCTTGAAAACAGATATTTCCTTTTAAAAAAGGCACTTCAATCGCGTCTGGACGGTTTCTTATATCGGGTTCCGTATCAATAAGCTGTGTGAACCGAGTGAAGCCTGCCATACCTTTGGGGTAAAGCTCAAGTAGGGCACTGATTTTATCGATGGGCTTGAACAACACATTGAGATATAGTATAAAGGCCACAAGTTCACCATAGGAAAGCACGCCTGAAAAGCTAAGCCATGCTCCATAAACGAGAATAATTAAGATCATTAGTCGTGTCGTAATATAGATGCCGGACAAGTTCCAGCTCATGACTTTATACGCTTTAAGCTTAGACTTACGGAAATACTGGTTGTTCGTATTAAAACGATCAATTTCATACTGTTCGTTGGTAAAGGATTGGACCACACGCACCCCTGACACACTATCCTCCACCCTCGCATTCACATCAGCGATATTGCCATACATTTTTGTCCAGGCGGCATTCATCTTGATGTTGGAGTAGGAGATCAACCATATCAGGAAAGGAACAATGAGCAAAGCGACCAAAGCAAGGTTCGGATTGATCGTGAACATAATCCAGAATGCACCCGTAAACGTCATGACGGCTATGAATATATCCTCTGGTCCGTGATGAGCTAATTCCCCGATATCCATTAGATCATTGGTGACCCGACTCATAATATGCCCGGTTTTCGTATTGTCAAAGAAGCGAAAGGACTGTCGCTGAACATGGTGAAACAGCTCTCGCCGCATATCGGTCTCGATATTAATCCCGAGCTTATGCCCCCAATAGTTCACCACAAATTGCATTCCTGAGCTCATGAAGTATAGGGTTAAAAGACCGGCGCTTACGGCCAGAATCGTGCTCCAATTCCCTTCCGGCAAGAGTTGGTCTATAAACCAGGAAACTGCGAGAGGGAATCCTAGCTCCAAAAGACCTACCAGTACTGCACAAAAAAAGTCGATGTAAAAAAGCCTCTTATGAGGCCGGTAATAGCTGAAAAAACGTTTAATCATACGCCATTTCATACAAAACCTCCTTTACTGTTTTTTCTGTGCACCTAGTTTATCATAAATATTCAGATAAGAGGGTCATCTTCTTCCCCTGTTTGTCATAGAAATGAAACGGTCAGCGTAAATCCTAGTGAAAGGGTGATGAACTATGCACATTGGATCTAAGGGTTACTATGTCCACAAGCTCAAGGAACATAACATTCGTATTGTCGATGGAAAACGGCTGGAGTCTTTGAAAACACACCAGTTAGCTAATCTGTATGATAAATATGTAAAGAATAAAGCTTAGAATAACAGCTGGGAGGCCCCTTTAACGTAGGTTTAAGGGGCTCACTTATGCATTGCATTCAATGGTGTATCAACTCCTCTATCAGCTCACTCCAATAAGGATGAAGAGTTCGAGCATTTTTCCAAAAGTGTTCTTCCATTCCTTCAGGCGTGACTCCCCTTACGTGCTTATGGATTACCATTTCGTAGCTTTTCATCCGGTCGTAGAGGCAATGTATTTCTGTTTTTTAGTCCTCATCTATTAGACGATTTGTGGCTTCTTTTTATTACAGGAATTAGCCGCCCGTTTGGATAAAGTGGGGAACTAAAAACGTTTAATCCAATCCAGCATGACTTGCAGAGCTAACCCAAAATTGCCGACTTGACAGTGGTTATGACCTTGTTCCTCTCTCGTGAAGAGGCGTTCGGTCACCGATTTTGCATGAGTTAGGGCTTGCACTTGCTTCACGTGCATCTTTAAGGGGATAAAGTGATCCTCTACCCCAGTTAGGATTAATACATCTTGTTTGACCTTGTCTGAATGAAGGTTTTCTTCATTAAAATTGAGCATGATTTGACTTGCTTCCATTGGGTTGCTTTTTTTGGTGATATACATCAGGTTGTGGATCCCCCATTTTTCTTGAGGTAACCATTTCATTTTCCATTCTGCTAGTATATTCATGATTGAAGGATAACGAAAAAGTGCTTTTGCAAAGGCGGCAACCGGAGAAGGAGGAATCTGCATATAATCAAAGGCGATGCTAGAAGCAATTACCCGTTGAATCCGCGGCTCAAAAGCTGCTGCTCGAAAACACAACCATCCTCCCATAGATATTCCAATCCACGTCACATCGTCTAATTCGTAGTGATCCAAGACGGCCTTCGCTGGCTTTTCCCATTCGTGAGTTAAAGGAAGACCGTATTCTTTTAGCGTGGCTCCTTGACCAGGCCCCTCAAACAAAATAACTTCATAACCCTCATTAGAGAGGTAGGCGGCCAGGGAGTAGAGCTCTTCGATAAAGGAATCAAACCCGCCGTGCACCACAATTTTCCCTCTGACTTCATTCAAAGAGGAAGGAACCCTCATGGTAGATAAAAAACCGTCCTGATAAGGAACCAATCCCCTCTCTACCCTATCCGTTGCAAAGGCATGGTGATAGAACAAGTCAATAAAGGTATCATAAAGCTTGATTTTATCGGGATCCGAAGGCAACGTAAAAAACTCGGCCGCACGGTAATAAAAGGTACCTGGGATAAGCCGCCCCTCTTGCATTGCTTTTTCCGCTTGCCGAACCATGATCTGCTTCCAATCATCTGTGGTCTTGATTTGCTTACCGGCTTCCTGCATATCCTCTTTTCTTGCATAACCAAATGAATACCAGCGATTCAGCTGATAGTTAACAATCGTTGTCGGATGAAAGTGTTCATAGCCTACGGGGAAGTCAAAGGTACGCATAGGTCACCCTCCTTTTCTTCCAGTTTATCCTTTATTAAAAAGAAAGCTATCCCCAAGATTCGAAATTAGATCTTAGGAATAGCGGTTCGCGGCAGGCTTGGAGGGCATCAAACGATGGCTTTGGTGCCCTGAACCGGGACCCTGGAGCTTTATGATTGTCAAACGGATCACATAAACACCCGTTTCACTGGATTGTCAAAAAGAAAAAGGCTGCCATTATGGCAACCCTTCCTCTTCTTTTGCGATTAACATTCAATTTCCATTTCCAGCAGGGCATAGCTTAAGCTTTTGCCATGCGTATCCATACTCAGAGAGGTCGTTACTCCTCCAAGTAAGGCTTGGTGGCAAACGAACTGCAAAGCAGGCAGGTTGTCCACCTCGTAACGAATGACTTCGCCTGCTACAATGTCCTTCATGTGCTGCTTGACCGCATTGGCGGTTACTTTCTCACACAATAGCTTGTAATCCTGATCGTCATAAGGAATAAGAGATAGAACCAGCGTATTTCCTTTGTCCCCTGCACGGCTATGAGCTAGATGATATAATTTCTTTTTCATCCTTGACCTCCCGAATAATCACTTGTGGTTGGACCTTTTCTCTCGGTATCAGAACAGAGACGATTCCCACAACTTCATGTATATATTTACGCGCTCCTCCACCCCCTGCAGGGCCGCAGGTATACAACGCTTCTACTTCTTCACCTATACGTGCGGCCTCTTCCAACGTTAGGGCTCGGCCCGCTACACGGAGTCGGATCTCATAGGGTTCAGCATAGCCATCGAAGGTGGTTCGATGAACCGAGGTTTGACCAATATAGTCCACGCGAAGTTCCGAATAAGCATCCTGTAATCGGGTTCGGATCACTTCGCCAGCCAATTTCGCTCTCTCAAGAGCATTGTGCCCTGCATAAGAGATTTCTCCTTCTCCAATATAACCCGCATCGTAACCCACACTGACCTTGAAAGTGGAAGGGACATATTTACCTTTTCCCCCTGATACCTCTATGCGATTGGGTCCGACTTCAGACATGCGAACCTGGGTAAAATCAGCGGTTACATCCGGTGTCATATATTCAGCAGGATTGGTCACTTCATATAGTAGCTGCTCTTTTGCCGTCATCAAGGTGATGGCGCCGCCAGTTCCCTCTACTTTATCGATCACGGCTGTTCCATCCGCATGAACGTCCACAAAGGGATAACCGAGGTGGGCAAAGTCAGGGACGTCTTTCTTTCCCGGATCGGCAAAATATCCACCTGTGATCTGTCCAGCGCACTCCAACAAATGACCGATTACGGTTCCTTGGGCCATTCGGTCCAGGTCATCAAGAGACCAGTCAAAGTGGTGGACCATGGGGGCAAGGAACAAGGAGGGATCTGCAACTCTTCCTGTGACAATAATGTCTGCTCCACTCTGTAAGGCGGGAAGGATCGCTTCCACACCCATGTAAGCGTTAGCTGAAATGAGGGGGCCGAAAGCGGTCAAGGGTTCGTCGTTCTCCAGGGTTCGCTGTTCCGCTGAAATATGCTCGAATACATCATCGCCTGTTACGGCTGCGACCTTGACCACCACACCCAAGCGTTCGGCAAGCTCTACAATTTTGTCAGCCGCAGCAATGGGATTGGCTGCACCCATATTCGTGATCACACGAGTCCCATTTTTCTTGATCACAGGCAAAAGAAGCTCCATTCTTCTTTCAAGCAAGGGATCATAGCCATGGTTAGGCATATGTCTTTTACGCTTCTGAGCTAAGGCAATGGTTCGTTCCGCCAAGCATTCCAAAACAAGATAGTCCAAATTTCCCTTCTCTGCTAACAGGACCGCCGGCTCCATGCGATCTCCGGAGAATCCTGTTCCAGATCCTATACGAATCATATCATTCACCTCACATTTTAAGGTTAGGTTTTACTTATTTAATTTCTAAAGCAAGAATTATGCCAAAAAAAAGAAACGCTTAAAATAAGCGTTATCTTTCTACCATTTATAAAAAATTAGAAATCTAGGAACAAAAAAGTCCCTTGCATCAGATCTCGCCTGCAGATTCAACATTTCTAAAGAGTTAGAAAACATTTTAGTTAATTCTAGTAGATTAGAAACATGGAAATGGAAATCAGGTCAAATCATACTTTTTCATCTTATTATAAAGAGTGGCTAATGAGACACCAAGTTCCTCTGCTGCAAGTCTTTTTTCTTCCACATCATCCCCGTACCGCTGTAGAGTTTCAATAATCCATTGGCGCTCTGTTTCCTCGACTACCTCCTTTAAGGTTCGCGTCTGCTTCTGTAGAGGATCGGGTAGTCCAGTTGATTTTAGCATGGTCTTTGGCAGATGATGGGGCAGGACTTCCGTTCCTTCCGCCATACAAATTGCATGATCTACTGCGTTTTTGAGTTCACGTACATTTCCTGGCCAGTCATAGTGCTGGAGCAGCGAGAGGGTCTGGGCCCTTACTGAATAGGTGGGATGGCCTTGCACGATCGAATCGATTAATGTAGGAATATCTTGTTTTCTTTCACGAAGAGGAGGAAGCTTCAGGGTCAGCACATTTATACGATAGTAGAGATCCTCGCGGAAAAGGTTTTTCTCGACTAGCTGTGAGAGATCTTTATTCGTTGCTGCAACCACACGGACATCGATCCTTTTCTCTTTCGTTTCGCCAACTTTTCGGATGGTTCCCTCTTGCAATACCCGGAGGAGCTTGGCTTGAAGATCGTAGGAAAGCTCACCGATCTCATCAAGGAAGATTGTTCCCGTGTCGGCAATTTCAAATAATCCGACTTTCCCTCCTTTTTTTGCATTCGTGAAGGAGCCTTCGTCATACCCAAACAGTTCGCTTTCGATGAGAGCGGAAGGGATGGCGGCGCAATTGACAGGGATGAAGGGACGGTCAGCTCGAGGGCTCGCGTTATGGGTGGCTTGGGCAAATAGTTCTTTTCCCGTTCCGCTCTCCCCCATGATGAGGATAGGCAAATGGGAATCGGAAGCTTTTTTGGCCATTTGAACCACTTCCCGTAAGCCTCCGGATGCCCCGATAATCTGATCAAAGGAATAATTCGCTTGGTATAAGGAACCAACCTTTCGTTCCCATTGCTTTAATTTTTCTTTATGCCGGTTGAGCTCCTGGGAAAGGGTATGGACTTCCGTGAGGCCTTTGCAGATGGACACGGCCCCAACGACCTGTTGGCCCACTTTTATAGGAGCCATGTCCACGACATATTCATAATTTCCTTCTTTCCTATAAATACCGGCTCTCGGTTTCCCATCCTCAAGTGTTTCTACAAGGACGGAGCCTGGACGAACCTCTCGCAAAGGCTTTCCGATAATATGTTCGGCCTTCACCCCGGTAATTCTTGTATATTCAGGATTGATGAGCCTGACAATAGCTTTGTCATCGATGACGAGGACCCCATCATGGATGGAAGCGATAATGGCGTGCAACCATTCTAGTTGCTGTTCTAAAGAAAGGTCATCCCTGTAGTCTTGCAGGACAGAATCCATCATTGATGAAACACTCCTCTCTTCCTGAGTTTTTCTCTATTCTAATGAAAAAAGGAGCGGTTGAAAAGCAAACGCTCCTTTTTAATATCTAGAACTGAAAGGAAATCGCGCCTGTAATGAGGGCTACTACGGTCATCACTAGGGTCGTTCCAAACGCCCACTTAAATATAAACTTTTGATGGTCTCCGAGGTCTACCCCGGCCATCCCTACTAAAATAAACGTGGAAGCGGTGAGCGGGCTTAGTGGAAAACCTGTGGTCATTTGACCTAATATCGCTGCTCTTCCAATTTCCAGGGAATCAATTCCAAATGCGGAAGCCGTTTGGCTGATAATAGGCAGAACGCCAAAATAATAGGCATCCGGTGTAAATACTAGGCTAAGAGGCATACTGGTTATGGCCACTAATAAGGGCAGGGTTCCTGCAATAGCGTCCGGAATGACCGAAACCATGGAGGTTGCCATCGCATCGATCATCTTTGTTCCTGTTAGAATACCCGTAAAGATACCAGCGGCAAAAATCATCACGGCGACCATCATGACGTTACTGGCATGACTGGCCAGCCTCTCCTGCTGTACCCGCGGATTCGGATAATTCACCATCAAAGCGATAATCAAGGCAATGATAAATAAAACAGGCATTGGCAACCAAGTTTTTACTAAAGCTAGCAAAAGCACAACGGTCAAAAACAGATTAAACCAAAACAACTGGGGACGTTTGGTCAGGGCAGCCGCTGCGTGCTCTGTTACCAGATTCTTGTATTGGTCTTCATTGATATCGATAATGCCAAGTCTTGCGCGCTCCTTCTTCCCTAACAGATAGGCAACGAAAAATACCCATACAATCCCGGCAATCATCGCAGGAATCACGGGATTAAACAATTGGGCTGAATCCGCATTCAAAGTCGTGATCGCTCTAGCTGTAGGCCCGCCCCAAGGAGCCATATTCATGACCCCCGCCGATAAGGCAACGACTCCAGCCAACACAAGCTGACTCATGCCCAGCACCTTGTAGAGAGGAAGCAAAGCTGAGATGGTAATAACGAAGGTCGAGGCCCCATTTCCGTCTAAGTGGGCAATCATCGCCAGAAGGGCTGTCCCAATCACAACTTTTAACGGGTCACCCTTCACGATTCGGATAATGCGGGAGACAATGGGATCAAAAAGTCCTGCATCCATCATGATACTAAAGAAGAGAATGGCAAAGACTAGCATCACTCCCGTTGGCGCCACTTGCTTGATCCCCTCAAGCATCATGCCGCCCAATTCCGCCCCAAAGCCGCCGATTAGCCCTGCAATCAACGGAACAAGAACGAGAGCGGCGATGACAGAAACACGTTTGGACATAATGAGATAAAGAAAAATTGCAATGGTCAAAAATCCTAATAAAGCTAGCATTACATCACACCCTCCACATAATTTGAAACTTCTAGCAATTTAAAATGCAATTCCTGTGCCAAGTGTGGAGGCATTGTTAATCGAAGCGTTTTCACATTGCGGTTTCTAGAGTTTTAGAAAGAAAATTTGCCTTTGTTGAAAAAATTCAATTATCTCCTTGATTTTAACTCATTTCTAGTTATTTAGAAATAGAAGAGGTGCTTTCTAATAAATTAGAATAGGCTGCCCACGTAAGGAGCAGCCCTCTAAAGACTATCAGATATTATCCTGTGCGATGATGTCCAAATGTACTTGGCTGAGACCATACGCAGAATGGGTCTAGTCGCCTGTTCGGTCACGTAAGGTAGAATCCATGGATCTAATTGACAATCACTAGAGATATCCGAAATTGTGGAGCCTAGGGTGATAGCCGTTATGTGGTCCGTAATTCTTTGCAGTTGATCTTGTAGCTCCGGGTTCCATTCTTCCACCAGGCTCAGTATCTAGTGCAACATATCTTGGTAGATTCCTGATTCGCACTCGACTTTAACTTACATGGTAAAAGGGATCTCGGTCTGAATAGGGTTAGCGGTAAAGGCAGTAATGCTGTCCGAATCAAGCTTCTCTTCCCATTGGCGCAGGAGATCGATCATTTTCTCCTGAAATAATATATACGATTCTGAAACTACAGATGTGGTCATGGTTTCACCTTCCTTCTGAGCAGTCGTCTATTGGATTTATTGGACATACGATTCGTTATTTTAAGGAGAATTGTCATATAGGAAATTTTATAGGCCATAGAAGTCGCTATTCGCTAAAAATGAACGAAACAGAGTAGCATTTTCACTTTATAACGGGACCTATGTCCGCACCTTCTTAATAATTAGCCGTTTATACCGAATTAACGAACCCAATGTCCTCCTACCACTTCAATCTGCAAATAATTGGCTAGCTGAACAGCCTGTTTGATAGCGGCAGTACGGGATCCTATGATGCTCAACCCGAACCTTGTCTTTTGCGAGCATCTCATAGGAAACGCGTCCCGTGGTTAGAAGAATCAAGTTCTTAGCCGGAATTCGATTCCGTACGGCATAGCCAATGGCCTTGTCTACAGCATTGTGCCGGCCGATATCCTCTCGGACGACAATATTGCCCTTGCGGTCAATGAGGCAAGCCCCATGCATTCCCCCGGTTTCAAGATACATCTCACAGTGCATAGCAAACTCCTTTTTTTTCATCAATAAATAGGAGAGTGTTACTTTAGACCTTGTAGGGCCTTCATTTTTTATATAAATACAGGTGAGTATATTACAGGGGAGATAGAAGTTGGGGCTGATTCCTAAATGGAGGGTTAGGCCTCAGCCCTTCGAGGCTAGTTACTTGAAAACGACTTCTTTAAAGTCAGTTAGCTTTTCAAACGAGCTCTTGTCGACGTCCGCATGTAGACTGTTCCCATGTGAATCCATGGTTACAATAGCTGTAAATCCTTTTACGCGAAGGTGCCACATCGCTTCCGGAATGCCAAATTCCATATAGTCTACCCCAGCCACCTTCTCGATACATTGGGCATAGTATTGGGCTGCTCCTCCAATGGCATTAAGGTAAACGGCTCCATGCTCCTTGAGTCCTGCTAAGGTTTTTGGTCCCATCCCCCCCTTGCCTATGACGGCGCGTAAACCGAACTTTTTCATAATATCAGCCTGGTAAGGCTCTTCCCTACTGCTTGTTGTAGGACCTGCGGCTTTCACATGCCATTCTCCGTGTTCATCCTTCAGCATCACCGGTCCGCAGTGATAGATGATTCCTCCGTCTAGATCCACCGAGCAATCATGATCCATGAGATAGCTATGCAGCGCATCTCGGCCGGTATGGATCATGCCGTTAATGACGACCACATCTCCAACTTTAAGG
>JBEQAI010000021.1:0-18531 GCA_041640415.1 Ammoniphilus sp.
CGCACAACCGTATCGAATCGATCTCCGGCAAGAAAGCTTAAGGCCCAAGGAATATGAATCGCATACTTGACCGTTTCTGTTTCCCGATCCGTAAACCCTCCTATAGCTAGCGGGGCATAGGGCTGGGTTTCAAATAACCCTTCCGCTGCTGCAAGCTTCTCTGGCTGGTAAATGTGAAGCATCTGTGCTGCTTCATGACCATTCACCGCTGTAAGCAAGGAAAAAATTCCCCCTACGACCAAACTAAGAACAAGTGCTTTTCGGTGAAATTGGTACACTTCATTTTGGTTCCGCTCTCGGAGCATCTTATAAGCTGAAATCGAGGCAATCGCAAAAGCTCCCGTCATAAAAGCGGATACGACCACATGGCCAGCTGTCACGAAGAAGCTAGGGTTGAAAAAAGCGGCCCATGGATCCACATCAACGATCTCTCCGCCAACGATTCGAAACCCCGTAGGTGTTCCTTCGAAAGCATGGACATTGGTAATAAGAATGGCCGAAGCCGCCGCACCTAAGGCAATCAGGGTAACGCTAAGTATTCTCATCCATGGCGTAATACGATCAGCCGCATAAACATAAATCGACATGAACAAGGCTTCTACGAAAAAAGCGTAAATCTCAATCTGAAACGGTAACGCCATAACCTTCCCCACTACTTCCATAAAACCGGGCCATAGTAGTGACAGTTGAACACCCGCAATGGTTCCGGAAGGGATGGCTACCCCAAGCAAAACAGCAAACCCTTTGGTCCAACGATTTGCCATGATGGAGTACGCTTTATCTTTTGTTTTTTGATAGAGGAGCTCTGCGAAAAGAACCATTAAGGGAATGCCTACGCCAAGGGTTGCAAAAATGATGTGAAACCCCATCGTCATTCCAAACAACGTACGGGCCGTTAATACGTGATCCATTTGAGCCACTCCTCTCTATTCCATTATGTACATGTTAAGTATCCCACCGTGTAACTGCTCGATCATCCCTTTATATTCATGGGGATGGGTGTAGTAATCTTCGCAGCAGTTAGGCTCTAGCCCGTTGATCAGTTCACTTCCGTTATCCATTTCCATCGCCATTTTCTTCCCCTCCGTCGGTTTAATGATGGACACAGGGATATTATTCCAAATAAAGCTTTGTACATTCATACCCATAAAGAAAACCTCCCAAGGAGTCCCCTGAGAGGTGATGTCTAAAAGCCTTCTTCATACATCTGGCGAATAATGGCATCTATTTCCGGTTCATCCAGAGCTAGATCCACAATTTCAGCTTGTTCAGAAACCCTATTGATAATCTGTGCAGCCGTATATTCTTCTTTATTGAAGCGGAACCACTTACGAAGTCCTTCTTCACGAATCAATTCAGCTCCTTGCACGCGAAGCTGTGGATTATCCCTTTCTAGATCTACGATTAAAATACGCATCTTGCCAAAGTGATCTTTTACCTTGGAGAGTAAGCCATCGTACATCACGCGTCCCTGATCAATCAGAATCATTCGCTTGCATAGCTTTTCAATATCCGACATATCATGAGTCGTTAGAATGACCGTAATGCCTCTCTCCTTGTTCATCTCTTGGATAAAGGTCCGCATTCGTTCCTTCGCTACAACATCAAGCCCAATCGTCGGCTCATCTAGGAACAGAATAGATGGATTATGTAAAAGTGAGGCTGCAATATCGGCCCGCATGCGTTGACCTAGAGACAATTGGCGTACAGGAGTTTGATAAAACTCGTCTAGGCCAAGAATTTCAGTAAAGATATCCATATTTTTTCGATATTGTCCATCTGAAACAAAGTAAACCTGCTTAAGCAGCTCAAACGATTCAATCGTCGGCAGATCCCACCACAGCTGCGATCGCTGACCGAAGACGACACCGATCTGACGGGCATTTTTTTGCCTTTCCTGATAAGGGATTAACCCCCCTACCCGAACTTCTCCTGAGGTCGGAACCAAGATGCCGGTAAGCATCTTTATCGTCGTGGATTTACCAGCCCCATTAGGTCCAATGTATCCTACCATTTCACCAGCATCGATCGAGAAAGACACATCCTCTACGGCGATTTTCGTGAGATATTCCCGGTGAAACAAGCTGCGAATTGCTCCCCCCATGCCCTCCTGACGCTTGGCAATGAAGTATTGCTTCGATAATTCTTTTACCTCGATCAGACTCACAGTCCTCCTCCTCTTTTAAGAACCTGTACTTTTGTAACGATTCAATCCTGCCATCCAAATCCGGAAACAAAACCAAAAGAAAATCAATCCCACAAAGGGACTAAGGGTTCCCCAAAGGGGAGAATACGATGGATGTGATTTTTCGAGTAAGAATAAGGCAGGCAAGTAGTTAACAAAAGCAAACGGTACGATAAAAATGAAAAACCACTGCAGGAGACGAGGATATAAAGTGAGCGGAAAGTTCATCATACTTTTGGTTGGGAACATCACCACCCAATAAAACCGCTCGGAACGGGTTGTCCAAAACGCCATTGCCGAGATTAGGACTAATATGCCTCCTTGAATCAGGGCCCCGCCCATAACTGCACCGAATAAGACAGCCCACTTTACAAACCCCCAGCTAAGCTCAAGTTTCCAGAAGGCTATGCTTAATGCCAAGACACTGAATAGTAGTTGTCCAAATGCCCCTATGTCAAACTTCATGGCCATAAAGTGGAAAAAAGGATGAATAGGGCGCACTAAAAAACGATCAAACGTACCATTAACAATATATTGGTCCAAGCTTCGGAAATGAAAGAAAAAAAGCACGCAGACTCCCCAGGAAAGTATAGCTAAAGCAAAAAGGAAAATTAGCTCCCATAAAGTCCATCCCTCTATACTTTCAAATGAGTGAAGCATAACCCACATCGTCACGGCTGTTCCGGCATAGCTCATCGCCCAGCCTAAGATATTCATGAAAAAAGCATAACGGTATTGCATTTGAGCTCGTATACTTGCTGATACCATTTGAAAATATAACCGATAGCTACTCACCCATGTTTGCCACATGATACTAGCCTCCTTGGACGACGATCTTCAAGGATGCCTTAGACCACACCCAGCGAAGAAGACCAAAACAAATAACTAGCCATGCTACTTGTATCAGCAAGGCAGAAACAATGGCTTCCCCTTGTATTTGCCCCACAAAAATGGCGTTCGGAACAAAAAATATTCCTTGAAAAGGCAGAAACCTTGCGACCGTTTCCAGCCAGCCTGGAAAAAACCATAAAGGTATGACCGAACCCGAAAAAAGTGAAATTGAAAAATAAAAGATATCCTCCACTCCCCCTGTTTCAATCAGCCAAAAGGTAAATAAGCCAAAGGTAAGTTCAATGCTATATCGTATAAGATAACCAAGGAGGGCAGACAAAACAAAAATACCCCATTGGAAGAGCGAGGTTGGCGTTTGAAGGTCTATTAGCCAGAACAAAACAATATATAAAGGAAGCACGGCTGTCAGCATGTGGAATAGGATATTGCCGAAGTCCGAAAATAGGGTTCTTGTGGGATAATCGTATGGCCGCATCATTTCCATAGCGATATCACCCGAACGGACTCTTTCCTGAATCTCCCATAACGGCGTCCCTGCGCCATGGATACCCTGCAGCATCTGGCTAATTACAATATAGCTTAACATCGCTTCAAACGTAATCCCGCCCACCTCCTCTTTCCCGGCATAAAGGCCATACCAAATAAACCCCCACATAAAAAGAAAAATGATGTTGGAGAATAATCGTGTCCAAGCATCAAAACGATATGCCGCCGAACGTTGGAATGCCTTGCGAGAAAATTCAAGATACATTCGGAGCTCCTGCACCACCTATCCCTCCTATTCCAGTATCCATTCATTGTACCATCCCTTGGTATAGATGGTAAGAAGTGCAGCACATACTACCCTTATGAGAACCTTACTTTCCCTCTTCATCCTAACAGCTTTTGGTTTCGCATCGCAGCTTGTCAGCGCCGAAGAACTAGTTTCCGTTAGACTTGTTAACTATGTAGGAGATGCCAAAGAACTTGATTTGTATCTCACAGGGAACTTTCTAAGCACCGATCCTACCATCCGTTTGGACGAGGGAGTAAAATATCATCTTACCTCCCACAAGGACTCCCTTCTGCTGGAAGGAAACGGTGCCATTCAAGAATTTAAAACTCCTTTTATCCTTTACCCGGACCAATATGACACCCACCATGTGATCCGTATAAACCGGAGACCTTACCTAGGGGCCATAGAGTTTCGGCTAGAGGAAGTAGGTCCTATTCGCCCCGTGAATCATATTCCTTTAGAGGATTATCTGAAAGGCGTCGTCCCTTATGAAGTGTTCCCCACTTGGGAAGTTGAAACTCTAAAAGCTCAGGCTTTGGCGGCTCGGACCTACGCAGCCGCACATGTCAAAAAAGAAATCGATGACACCATCTCCTATCAGGTCTACGGTGGTTACACCTGGTATCCTCAGACGACTAAGGCCGTGGAGGAAACTCGCGGAGAGGTCATCACGTATCGAAATCGCTTAATTGAGGCTTTTTATTCTGCAAGTAATGGAGGCATGACGGAGAGCAACGCCCATGTATGGGGCGGAAACTCTATCTCTTACTATCCCATTAAGCGTGATCCCTTCGATCCGGTTCATCCATGGGAGTTACAGCTTGATCAAGTACAAATTTCAATCGAACATATCGATTGGAACCATCCGGACTGGTGGGAACGTATCGTTGAGAAAAATAAAGAAATAACGGCTACCATGAAAAAATGGCTGTATCGAAAAGGCTATGTAGGCGACTTAAAGATTTTGTCCGTCCCCCGCTTTGAACTAGCGGAACATCGTTACACTTCCCAACGGGCAACCAAGGGATCCATTGAGATTGAATTTCTTAGAAGATTGCTTGATGGAACCGTTCTATTCGAGACCGTTAGCTTATCCGACGTTCCGCTCTCCCATATCCGCCCTCTCCTGGGAGGGAATCGGTTTAAAAGCTATCTCATCGACTCCCTGACACTTGATAAAGGGACTTATTCCATGAAAGGAAAAGGATATGGGCATGGAGTGGGCATGAGCCAATGGGGTGCACACTACATGGGATTGCAAGGAAAAACGTATAGAGAGATCTTACAGTTTTACTTTCCAGGAACCCAAATTACCTCGTTGAGCCTGCCATGAGCAGGTTCAATGAGGCTACAGCGTTAGGCCACTCACCGTTCCGATGGAATACTCTGGGGGAAGACTGTAAAAATTGGAGATATCCTGGAGAGCGGCCTTTCCGAAGCTACTGTCCAAAGCATTCTGTAGGGAGTCCATCGAATTAAAGTATAGATTTCCGATCACTTGGTACGGGTAAGGTGGTACATAATGATGAATATTGACTTGTGTAAGTCCCCTTTCTTTAAGGTGCATACTCACCCATACCAAATGTTTTTGATAGTAATACTCCGCATCAAAAGGAACTCCTGTTCGGTAAAAAAACGTAATAACAACCACTCTACTTACCCCCGCCCCATTCAGATCTTATAACAATATATCGGCAGGGAACTGATCTTATTCTTCATAAATCATCTTTCGGGTCATGCCTCCATCTACGACAAGGTTTACACCTGTAATAAACTCGTTTTGTGGATTAGTCAGATACAGACAAGCACGAGCAATGTCCTCAGGACGTCCCACCCTGCCTGACGGATGCTGGGCATGGTCAATCTCTCTAAGCCTTTCATAATCTCCGGTTTCAATCCACCCCGGACTAATCGCATTGACAGTAATTCGATCCGGCCCTAAGGAAACAGCTAGCGCATGCGTCAAAGACAAGATTCCTCCCTTTGATGCAGCATATGCCTCGGAATCAGGCTCAGACATCAAAGCACGGGTAGAAGAAATATTGACGATCGCCCCTCCGCCATGTTGACGCATAACTTTGGCAACTTCCCTTGAGCAAAGAAAGGTCCCTCGCAGATTAGTATGAATTACACTATCCCATTCTTCAAGGGTGATGTCATACGGTGATTTCCAAAAGGAAATGCCGGCATTGTTAATAAGAATATCTATCGCTCCATATTTCTGGACTGTTTCCTGGACAAGAGACTTTATCGCCTCAGGCGCTCTTACATCTACGGTTATCCCCAAGCATTCCTTCTCACACTCTGTAAGAAGCTGGACGGTTTCTTCTACGTCTTGTTTCGTTTTATCTGCGATAACGACCTTAGCCCCTTGCTCGGCATAGGAGATGGCTATCTCCTTCCCAATCCCCTTTCCTGCTCCTGTGACAATAACTACCTTTTCTTGAAACAGCATTATTTTCAACTCCTTTTTGGTTTTCTGTTCTGAGTCTACCCGAATGGCCTAAAGATGAAAACATCATTTCGATGACGATCAAAAATTATGACCGCAAAAAAAAGCTACCCTTAAGGATAGCCTCTCTTTCCCTTCTATTGCGCTGTATATCCACCATCGATGACGGCAGCTTGACCTGTGATGCCCCCTGCTTTATCACTGGCAAGGAATAAGGCGTAGTCGGCGATTTCCTGAACTTGAAGCAGACGCTTCTGTGGAACAAGCGGATAAATAACTTCTTCTAGCACTTTCTCTAGTGGTACGTTCCGAGTTGTAGCTAAATCAGCCAGCTGGTTTCGAACCAGTGGGGTATCCACATAGCCAGGACAGATTGCATTTACGGTAATTCCGCTTCCTGCTCCTTCTAATGCAGCTACCTTCGTGAGTCCGATCACGCCATGCTTGGCACTGTTATAGGCTGCCTTACCAGCGAATCCAACCAAGCCGTTAATGGAAGCCATGTTAATAACACGACCAAAGCCTTGCCTTTTCATTATTGGGAAAGCATGCTTAATGGCAATAAAAGGTGCGGTTAACATCACTTTCACCAGCAGTTCAAACTTTTCTGTTGGAAAATCCTCAAGAGGTGATACATACTGCAGACCAGCGTTGTTGATCAGAACGTCTAAGCGCCCGAATTCAGAGATCGTCTGTTGGATGGCGGCTTGAATCTGCTCTTCGTCCGTGACATTACAACCAATCGCTAAAGCTTCGAACCCTTGTTCTCTCAGTTTGCCTGCACTTTCTATAGCATTTTTTTCATTCAAGTCGCTGATGACGACTTTAGCCCCTTCTTGGGCAAAGGATGTTGCGATTTCAAGGCCTATGCCGCTTGCAGCCCCTGTAATAAAGACTACTTTACCCTCTACCATTTTCCCCATTTATAATACTCCTCCCTTAAACCTAATCAAGTAAAACTAATTCTATAAGCCTAGTCCCAAAGAGAATAAAGCAATTGCTATGATAACGCCAATGACAGGTACAATAACCGTTACGGCGCCTACAGCAGCGTAGGCGTCTTTATGCGATTCTCCACAAATACCCCGAATCGTTGTTACCACATAACCATTGTGAGGCAAGGAATCTAGTGCACCGGATGAGATAGCTACCACACGGTGAAGAGCTTCAGGGTTGACTCCAGCATCCAAATAGCCTGGCGCTAACAAGGGAAGAGCTATGGACTGACCGCCGGAAGCCGACCCTGTCAAACCAGCAATGACACTAACCGCGACGGCTGCACCAATCAGCGGGCTTCCCGGAATACTTGTAAACGCTTCTACTGCAGAAGAAAAAGCCGGAGATACTCTTGCAACGCTGCCAAACCCTACAACGGCTGCCGTATTGGCAATCGCGATTAGAGCACCAAACGTCCCATTAGAAGCAGATTCCCAAACATTTTCAAGATACTTACGATTTAAAGCCCATGTGGCAATGATACCACCTAATAATGCAATAATTAAAGCGGACTGTTTTAAGCTATCATGATAGACGAATGAGATCACTAATACAACAAGCAAAGGAATCAAACCAAGCACAGGATTTGGCAAATCTCTGTTTACTACTACAGGGTCACCTTTACGAGCTTGGAAACGCTCTCCTTTTGCAACCGCTTTATTGATCATACGCTTTAACCACCAGAATCCAAACACAGCCATAAATACCGCTACAATTAAACTTACTTCCCAACCTGCATAAGGCGTTGTTTCAAGATATTTGATGGGAATCCAGTTTTGGATTTCTGGAGATCCAGCAGAAGTCATGGTAAACGTAACGGAACCAAACGCCAATGCTGCTGGAATAAATCGTCGCGGCAAGTCCGCTTGCTTGAATAAGCTAAGTGCCAAAGGATAAACGGAAAACGCAACCACAAACAAGCTTACTCCACCATAAGTTAAAATAGCACAAGCAGCTACTACAGCTAGAACGGCTTGCTTCATGCCTAAACGCTCGACTACCCATTTGGATACGCTATCAGCAGCTCCAGTGTCTTCCATCACTTTTCCAAAAATTGAACCTAGCAAGAACATCAAGAACCAGGAAGATACAAAACCGGAAAACCCAGTCATATAGTTACCGACTAAGTTTGCCTCACCCTCAGCAACAAGCTGCGGGAACAAAGGGATTCCGCTTAATACCGCTAGGAAAAGGGCACATAACGGAGCCGCAACAAGAAGGTTCATCCCTCTCATGGTCAACCAGACTAGAAGGGCAAGTCCTCCTACTAAACCAATCATACTTAACATAGCAAATCCTCCCTTTTTTTTTGCAACTTAATTGAACCGCTTTCACAATATAAACTATAAGCAAGATACGTGCCAAAACCCCCAAACAAAATGTCTAATCCATGAAACATCCTTTATACCAAGGTTTTGTCGAATAATAGCCAACCTAACTTCATTTTCTACACCCTAAGTCCTGATGAAACATTTCCGTTATTCCGGACTACGTTCCTGAACGACGGAAAAAAGGACAACGTTTAACGATGTCCTTTCTCCTCTTCAATGTGATACTTTTCAATTTTAGCGTAAAAACTTGACTTGCTAATTCCCAACCGTTTTGCTGCTGCGAGCTTATTCCCACGTTCCTTTCCGAGCGCCTCGAGAATCGCTTCCCTTTCTGCGTCCTCCAGAACGCCCTGTAAACTTCGAGAGGAAGAGGGGTGGCTAGCCTCTCGTTTTCCTCTCCTGGATAAACCAAAGATAGTAGGCGGTAAATCCTCTAAGGTAATCTCATTACCTTCTTTTACATATAGAGAGCGTTCAAGAATATTTCTGAGCTCGCGAATGTTTCCAGGAAACGGATATTTGACCAGATGCTGAAGTGCGGAATCCGCTAACCCTTCGACTTGGATCCCGGTTTCACTTCTCAATTGGCTCAGCAAATAATTAATAAGGAGAGGAATATCCTCCGTCCTTTCCCGCAAAGGTGGAATCTCAAGCATAAGAACATTTAGACGATAATATAAATCTTCTCGAAATTGGCCTTTTTCTACGAGATCCTCTAAATCCTTATTCGATGCTGCGATAATGCGTACATCAATAGGTTCCGGGGAATCGGCGCCGACAGGCTCAATTTCTTTTTCCTGTAGTACGCGCAGCAGTTTAACCTGCATGCTAAGTGGCATCTCACTAATTTCGTCAAGAAAAATGGTGCCGTTGAAGGCTAAAGCAAACTTTCCTTTTTTGCCTGATCGCTTCGCTCCGGTAAAAGAGCCTTCCTTATACCCAAACAGCTCAGACTCAAACAACGTCTCCGGAATGGCAGCACAGTTTACACGTATAAAAGGACCATTAGCACGCATACTTTCCCTATGAATAGCATGGGCAAATAACTCTTTACCTGTACCACTCTCCCCCTTGAGCAGAACGGTCGTATCACTTTTGGCTACGCGTTTGCCTAGCGTTTTCACTCTTTCCAAAATCGGACTTACTCCAATAATTTGGTCAAAGGAATACTTGGCTCCTACACGCCGGTGAACTTCCCCCTTATAGTTGTCTATTTCCTTGTAGAGCTTTGAGAACTTGGTATTCATCGCGAATAGGTCATCAATATCCTGGAACATAATTTTTCCGACTACCGCCACGACTTCTCCATCTACAACAACTGGTATACGATGAGCAATCATCTGGTGGCCGTTTATGGATTGAACATCAGCGATTTCTGCCTGGCCGGTTTTCGCAACAATATGCATTCGTGTATTTTCAACCACTTCCGTTACATGCTTGCCAATAATCTGCTCCACCTCTTGCCCTACAAAAGAAGCATAGGTGTCGTTTACAGTTTGGATAAAACCGTCTTTATCTACAATAATGATTCCTTCATATGCATGTTCAAGTGCTGTTCGAAAAAGAGCAAGCTCCTTATCTGTGCGCCGGAT
Organism: Ammoniphilus sp.; assembly: GCA_041640415.1. Classification (GTDB taxonomy): domain Bacteria; phylum Bacillota; class Bacilli; order Aneurinibacillales; family RAOX-1; genus YIM-78166. Next base: position 10,184 of record JBEQAI010000021.1, read on the forward strand.
CTGCTGAATCAAGCTGCGCAATAAATGATGCACCCATCCATCTCGTTTAATAATCATGATGTCCACCTTCTAGCAGAATATCAATCTAGTTTTCCTGAATGAAAATGTTATGAATAAAGATTTCTTCAACTGGGGTGCTAGGCTCTCCCATATGGTTCCTTTTAACACTTACATTAGACAAGGCATCAATCGTACTCATTCCGTCTATTATTCTCCCAAAAATCGTATAATGCGGAGCATTATTTAAAAACTCGCTATCAGGACCGTTACAAATAAAGAATTGACTCCCATTGGTGTTTGGACCGGCATTAGCCATCGCGACAATTCCTTTTTCATAGCTTGTCTTGGAGTTTAATTCATCCTTAAAGCGGTATCCCGGATCTCCGGTCCCTGTTCCTGTAGGGTCCCCAGTTTGGATCATAAAGTCTTTTATCACTCGATGGAAAAGAATATTTTTATAGTATCCCTCTTGTGACAAGAATATAAAATTATTTACCGTTTGTGGTGCCTGATCTGCAAATAATTCTATGGAAAACTGCCCCTTGTTAGTCACGACAGTGGCCAGATACTTCTGTTGGGGTTTAAGGATCATTTCTGGGGGCTTCGTCCACTTTTTCGTTGAGGTTTCTCCACGAACAGCGGAGGATTTAGCTTCTTGTAATCCATTTTGAATGGCATTTAGAAGAAACTGGACGGCTTCAGCCCTTGTTAATAAATCATTTCCCTTAAAGGCTTCAACAGGGTTGTCATGCTTGATTTTGCCGGAAGCCAGTTTTTTGGACATAATATAGCGAACAGCCGTCTCCCCTACGAACGGATCTCCGTTAGCTGCCGCAATCAACTCAGCTACTTGGGTTCTCTTTATCGGCTGATTACGGATAGCAAGGTCTTCCTGTCCGCGTACCGGATAAAGAAACGCTGCAGCTTGTTGGTAAAAGGAATCCGCCCAGTGCTTCTCCTTTTTTCCCTCCACGATGGTTTGAGCTGGGAGGGCTCGGAATAACATGGTTATAAACTCTGCTTCCGTAACAAAAGCATTGGGCTTAAAGGTTCCATCCTCATATCCCTTAATTACGCCTGCTTCAACAGCCCACTGTATCGATACAGATGCCCAGTGCCCATTAACGTCCCGAAAAGAGAAGGGGGCTGCCTGGCTTATTGTCGTGCAAAGCAACGTGGTTGCTAGTAAGGATATGATCGCCATTTTTTTCATGTTTACACTCCTCCAGCCTTCATCACATACGAGTTCTATTCTATCACCTTTAGAGCAAATGAAAAAGCCAGCCTCATCAGGCTGGCTTAGGAAGGTTGGGAACCTTTAGAGGAATTGTGCTTAATCCCCTTTTGATCATTCGTGTGGATAGCTGACTTCTTATTCCCCTGGATTCGTACAAACGCATCAGTTTCAGGTTGAGCAAGATTATTATGTTTTTTATCCATTGATTCGGCTCCTTTAACAACGATATACTTGACCTATTAGACAAAAAGGAGAAAAAACGGACATGCTAATTGGAGTTTCTATACTTATGTTTATTGCCGCACTCGTATTTGGCGGAATGATGTTCTACTTTATTCGAAAAGGGAGCAGAGAGGAGTAGCTCCCATATTATTATGTGTTTATGAGGTTTTGAAGATTCGCTTAGAAGTTAGGAGTATGTTCATGAAACGCAAGCTAGCCCTTACATTTTTTTACTTACTAATAGGCCTTCTTATTTACCAGTACGCTGAACCTATTTTGTCTTGGTTTCAATCATCGACACAGCCGGGATTAACGATGATGTTTGCGACAGGCATGGCCTTATTCCCTATTATTCCCTATCCCATCATCGGCGGATTAATTGGCGCAGCCTATGGACCCGCATTAGGGGGATTTATTACCTGGTTCGGTTCTTCTCTCGCCTCCATCTTAATGTTCCTGTTTGTTCGGTACGGATATCAAGATTGGGGCCTCAAAATCCTGCATCGATATAAAGGGGTAGCTAAAGTTACGGCCCTTTATGAAAACAATGCTTTTTTAATGATTCTTTTCAGTCGAATGCTTCCTTTTATTCCTTCTATTATCATTAATATCTATTCAGCATTAAGTCGAGTTTCTTTCCTTAGCTATGCGATTGCGTCCTCTCTAGGCAAGGTGCCGGCTATGCTGTTATTTGCCTTAATCGGCAATAATCTGGTTACAGATTCAAGAAATCTTCTTCTTACTTTAGCCATCTATGGTGGATTCTTAGCCATCACCCTAAGCTGTTACTATTGGTGGAAAAAGGAGGGAGTCCCTAAAGGTCAATAAACCCGACCCCTAGGATCACCCTCTTTTCCACTCCATTTATTGGATATTATTGGTTTTGGGGTATTAGCCCCCCTAAGCCTCTCTTTTTGAAGCTCTTTTGGGTGAATGTATCCCACTTGAGAGATTATGGGCAATGCAAAGGAGACCTAGATCCGTGGTATTTTGGGATAGGCCTCTGAGGGAGAAACGGTTAATTGAATTCGAGTCTGATTTATTAAACGGGCGGATGGCACAGAGGACATCGAGTTGGGTGAAAATATTAGTGGTATAAAGTCCATTTATCCGAAAAAATTAAAGGAAAAAGAGCAAAATAGGTGGAGAATCGACAACTAACGCTTCCATACAGCTTGTAAATTTGGCTTTCAGAGCTAATAGTTGGATTTTTTCCACCTACAAAATGATATTCTACTCTATCCTAATCAATAGGTGGAAAATTTCCATCTATTGATTCTTGCGTCCATCTTAGATGTTTATTATCGGTGGAATTTTGCTGATTTTGTCTTTAAAAATACCCTGTAGGGGTATATTCAGCTTGGCAACAGGACTTTTTCCAACATAAAAGTTGGGAGAAGTCCTGTTTATCGTTGTGAATGACCTTGCTTGCACCTCTAAACGGAACCCGTTCAAAAGCTAGGTTTTGGGACACCCTCTATTCTTCCACAGGACTGAATTCATGCACCCATACCTTCATTTGCGGAAGCCATGGCATACCTTTATGAATCGATAAAATGGAGTTCTTATATTCCTCTAGCGTTTCGTATCCTTCTCGCTGAGCACTCTCGTCCGTTAGATCCCCAAGAGTTTCTTGGAATACGCGATCTACACGAAAAGACTTACCCTGAAGAATCAGGATTTCGCCAGGATCCGCATACCTCCCGTTTCGGCGTGTAGAGGTTTTCTTTCCCTGCAGAACCTTTTCGACATCTTCAGGTCTAGTGATCATTCGATCAATTTCACAGGTTTTAGGTGGTAATACCGTATTTGACATTGTGCTTCATCCTTTCTTTAGCTATGTAAATGATAGGGCCTTAAGACAACTTTGATACATCCGTCTTCCTTTCAAGCAAATAGGCGATAGGCTATCTCGGCGTCTTCAAGTCCCACTAATGTCTGACAGCTGAATGGTACCGCCCTTGCGAACCATCTGCGAATCCATTATAATGGCACCCATCGACCCGCCTTTGAAGCCTGAGCGCTGTTTCTGCCAATTCCAGTGGCGTAAACACACCATTCATACCTACACAGTCTATCACAACTTGCGCACCACCGCCTGTTTTTTCTTTAAGAACATGACTCAAATCTTCTACCTTCTGAAAATTGAAGGCTTTCACTGGTTTGTTCGCTCTGCATGCTCTAATCGATAATCTATGTGATCAACTGCAATAACCCTTCGACCCGCCTCCTAAGATGATCACCTTTTCCAACAGGCTTAGATTTTACCAAATCGTGAAACTTCATGAAGATTTTTAACAAAATGGATAGCTCTCCACTTTTGAGTAAAGCTAATAAGGCTTGAAAGGAGAAGAAGGAATGGAACATTCAGCGATGATTAAAGCAGGCCCATATGAATTTCATTATAATAGCGCTACAACCGAGGTGTATGTGAGCCATACAGGAGACGAATGGGAGATCGAGATCTATCAGCATAAGCATTTTCAGGGGTCCCTAGAAATTGATGCTCAAGGCAATTTGGCAATTGTAGACGATTTCGGACTGAAGTTGGAGAAAGCTGGAGATTTAATAAGTGTAAAATAAGAGGGTTGCTCTCAAGCTGAGCAACCCCCTTCTCGTTTAATCACGTATATACTCTAGCACTTTTTCAACGAGAACATCGGCATTCTCTGCTTCGATCGTTGTTAATTGAATCCGACAAAACGGCTTCACTCTACATTCTAAACATCGACGAAAACAATCGACAATTTTGACCTCTACATCTTCGGGAAACCCCCTCTCGAGCCGCTCGACCGCTACCTTGGCTTCTGTAAACAGGAGGTTCCTCTCACAAAACTTGGCTGCTCTCAATGAACCCGTTATTCCTTGTTGTAATGCGTAAACTGAATGTCAAGGGTGCGGAGGTACGTTTGCAGCCCAGCATCTTGAATAGGGATAATAAAAGCAGGTTCACCAGACTGATTATGGTGCGAGTGCCATAGACCAGGAGGGGTTACAAACGCCTTGCCAGTAACCCAGTCAATACGTATGGGATCAATAATTTCCGCAGTTACGGGATCTACCTTGTCTCCCACTAAGGTATAGGTTCCAGGGGCTGCATATGCCACAAAGTCCAAGGCTACTGACTTATGACTATGTGGAGCCTGATTAGCTCCCACGGGTACAATACCGAGCATGGCCCAGAGCGTATGTGTAATTGTTAATGTTTGATCAAATTTCTGATTGTTAAGCAAGATGGAGATGCGATTTTTCAAATGAGCATCTGGCGCATGAGCCACTTCGTCTAGTTTTTCCTTTGCTTGCTCAGCTGAAAAAAGCGTGGGCGTAAAACGAGCTTCTGTTGCTTTCACACCGAGATAATCAAGCAAGGGAGTATCGAGAATATAGTAAATAGTCGAATCTTGAACAGCGTGATGGTGACTTACCGATCCTGCGGGCAAGGTGAAGAAGTCTCCTTGCTTCCAGGAGATAGTCTTCCCATTTACGAGGGTATTTCCAGCACCGGAAATCACATAGTACAATTCACTTGTGGCGTTTGGCTTTGTGTCAAGCGAATCACCTGAATTAATTCTCAGGAAGCTCGCTAGTAGCGAAGGGCTTGTAGCCGGATAGTTCGTGCCTAGATATTGAGCTAGATCGAGTGTGACTACACGGGTTTCACCACTGGTGTAGAGCTCGGGACCAAACTCCTGTGCAGGTATAGGGCTGATGATCCCACTGCCAATGGGATCAGCTGCAGTGGTATATTCATAAAAACGGGCGTCACCCGTCCAGTTTTCTTCAACGGCTCCAATCGTCAATACTCCCGGTGTAGCTGACTTTGACATAAATAAAGTCCCTCCTGATTTGTTGTTACTTCTATCCTATATTGAAGTAAGATATTTGTATAATATATAATTCATATTACTATTATTTAAACAGTGTATAAGTAACGAAACGGACAGGAGATGATAGGGTTGGAGCTGCGCCAATTGCAGTATTTTATCGCAGTGGCTGAGGAGTTAAACTTTAGCCGAGCAGCAGAAAAACTTCGAATCACACAGCCCCCTTTGAGCTTACAGGTTCAAAACCTCGAAAAAGAGTTGGGCTTCCCCCTTTTTCATCGTACAAATCGCTATGTGCAGCTTACGGACGCTGGCAAAGTTTTTGCGGACGATGTACGAAAAATCTTGAATCACCTGGACCGAGCCATTGTAAACGCCAAACGTACTCATTGTGGGGAGATTGGAACATTGACGGTGGGTTTTGTGGGATCGGCTACTTACGATGTTCTTCCTGCCGTTTTGCGCGAATTTCGTAATAAGTTTCCCTCTGTCCAAGTACATTTACTAGAGTTATCGACTCCCATGCAAATTACAGCTTTACGAGAGGAACAGATTGATGTCGGGGTTCTTCGGCCGCCCGTACAGGATTCCCATTTGGCGACTGAGATTGTATCAACTGTTCCTTGCGTACTAGCCGTCCCGAAGCACCACCCCTTGTTGGAAAAACCAAGGCCAACTTTAGAGGATTTAACACCATATCCCTTTGTTATGCTGTCACGGAAAACCTGGGCTGGGTTATATGATCAAATCCTCGGTTTGTGCAACCCCCTGATTACACAAGAAGCACTTGAGTTTCAAACCGTAATTGGTCTGGTAGCAGCTGGTTTGGGAATTGCAGTCGTTCCTGAATCGGCTATGAATCTTCATTCGCAGGATGTCGTTTATCTTGATATGAATGGCCTATTGCCCGAAGCACGTATGGGCATCAGTTGGCGCAAAGTCGACCATTCTCCTTTAGTCAGAGAATTTATCCAGATGTCCCTGGCGCTTACGAACATGAAATAAAAAAAAGAACCGGAGATCCGGTTCTTACATCCATTATACTTTCATTCTTATTTTTTTCCTGGGATGAAACACATTGGTCACACCCTCAAAATAATGTCGGTGGGTAGAATAAGAGCGAACCGTCGTATATCCAGTAACAATATGATAATGGGAACCATCCTGCAGATAAATGGCGGGACCTGTTTTGCCCGTAAACTCATGGTTATGCCGCTCGTCGGTTGACGTAAAGCCCACAAAATGGTGGACATGGTTTGGTTCATCTGCTTCTGCATTGGTTGTGTAATGGAAGGTGTGAAAATGCCCTCCTTTCCCCTCCATCGATGTCACGCCTTTAAAATAATGGGAGTGGGTGATTCTTCTTTCCAACTCAGCTTTTATATCATGCTTTTCCACCTGATATCCTCCTCTAAGTAAACATCATCCTCCTCTCATAGTATGTAGGATATAACCTAGAGGTTTCGATTTTTTAACTTACCTCGATCCTCAAACTTCGGTCTTCTTCAACGATTGCTTGGCAGTAGGGTGGAATAAATACGGTAGAGCCTAGTTGGGTAATGACGCATGGGCCATATACTATAGCGTGGGGGAACAATTTGTCCCGCCGATAGAAAGAAAGCTCTACATGCTCCAGCTTCTCCTCGAAACGAAACAAACCTTCGAGCCTTTTAAGCAGAGCTAGCGAGGCAGGGCGGTGCCAGCCCCCATCCTGAGGATCAGCATTTTTCAGATGCTTGGAGATAAATTGGTTGATTTCTACTCCCAATTGAGGGTAAGGCGGAATAAAGACTCCGGCTAAGCCTGCACTTTCAGCTATCTGGATCGCGTGGAGTGGCCCCAAACCGCCTAGTGCTACTAAGTTCGTTTCCCCGGCTTGTATATTTCTTTCCTTAAGGGCACTCTTCACTTCCTCTGTTAAAAGGTGATTGACCTGTTCCAAAACTCGCTGCACCAAATCATAAGGATTTATGCCTATTTCGTGAGCCAGGGTTAACGTGGCTTGATACGACTGTTTTGGCTGAAGAAAATGATTGTATTCTAAGAAGTCATAAGGATAAAGCCTCCCCAGCAACATATGGACATCCACCAGCGTTAGTGACTCGCCCCCCAAACCATAGCAAGCAGGACCTTGAAATTCCCTTCGGTTCTCTATTCCGAAGCCAAAAGACCCATCCGGCCTAGCTCTGATAGTAGCTTCCCCTCCTATAGCAAGGCGCCTTCTGTCTATTGAGGTTTTCTGTGCCCCTATGTCAAGGGTAACCGAAGGTTTAACGTTGACTGCTGCCTTTTCAACTTTAATCAGCTTTAGATCGAAAAATAAAAGCTGAAGTTCTTTTTCTCTATTCTCTTTGACTGTACCATACACGACCGTATCGATCTCATCCGCTTGGCTGTCAACGATCGATCGTACAGAAAGGAACTCCGTTATCGGTTGACGATATTGGCGGATAACCTTCCCTTCTCTCCTATCCAATAGGCATAATTTTACCGTCTTATCCCCCACATCGACCGCGAGTACGTTCACTTCTCTTTCCCTCCTTAACTAAATGCGCTTGTACACCATACTTACTCATGTTAAGGAGGGTTTATGAGGGTTAACGTTGTCCATACCCTTTAAACTTTTCAATTAAAATCTTCATTTCTTCTTCCGGAAGAATCACCGGCTCACCAATACTCTTAGCTCTATAATACACTTCTGCACAAAATTCGATCTCTTCTGCAATGTTAAAGGCATTCATAATGTCGTGCCCGCCAGCGATTAGTCCATGATTTGCCAGAAGCACGGCTTTGCGGTCAATCATGGCCTCAAAAGCATATTCAGCTAATTTTCTTGTTCCAAAGGTGGCGTACGGTGCGCAACGTACGTTATAGCCTGCGTAGGCCACCAGATAAGAGGCTGCAGGCAGCTCCCAATTAAGAGTCGATATTGTCGTGGCATAGGGGGAGTGAGTATGGACCACGGCATGGATATCATCCCTTTTTTCATAGAAGATGCGATGCATCTCAAGCTCGCTTGAGGGCTTGCGATGCCCGTCAACCACTTGTCCATTCAGATCCAGAAC
>JBEQAI010000022.1:0-18517 GCA_041640415.1 Ammoniphilus sp.
TCAGAAATTATGTTTACTCTGACTTAACTTCCACAGCGACAGGCCGGTTCCCTGCTCCTTATTGTGAACATTCTGGGAACATTCGATGGATTTATCCACATCTTTTAGGTTAAATGAAGGAAATAGTAAATGCTAGATAAAAACAGAACAAAGTATGCTATCGTGAAAAAAACAAAAGCCAAGCGCCAAACCGCTCTTGCCATCTTAGGAGGATCAATCTTTCCTTTAACCTTATACTGCAGCCAGCCGATCAGGGATCCTACCCCAATAAAGAACAGCAAAACCCACCAAAAGGCTGATATAGACTCCTCGCTTTTTATGAGTCCATGCATTAATAAAACAGCAGCGATAAGAAAAAACGTAGTTACATTCACAGCGAGCGTAAAGGATTCTTTTTTGCTTTTTTTCTTCCAAAATACTAAAAGAAAATACACCGCAACAAAAGCGGCAAATGGGATGAAAACGGGTATTGTCATAATACCGGCAAACAGGTTAGCAATGGCTTCCATAGCCGCCCCTCCTTAATTACATCTCCTGCTTTGCTAGAACTAGCTGTTTTAGCAGTGCATGAAAATACACTGTTTTTTCATGTTTAGAGGCTGTTTTCTCAATGGCGCCTGTAATAAATTCGATTTCCGTCTTGCGGCCGGCTTCGATATCCTGCAACATGGAAGATTTATTTTCATATGTATTTCTACAGACTGCGACAATTTCCTGCAAAAAACTTTGCTCGATTTTAACCCCTTCTAGCTTCGCTATGAGCCTCGCTTCCTCAAATAGCCTTCCCATGGCTTGCCTAGCGTAAGGCGACTCCAGCAAAAGGCCATTTTTCACCCCAAGAATCGCTGTGAGTGGATTGATGCAAGAATTTATGATGAGCTTTTTCCACACTCTATGTTCAATCTGGTCTTCCCCCTCGACATGAAGCGAAGTGTTGGAAAACAAATCTATTACTGCCTGGAAAGCAGGGTCTTGGGAAATAGGCGCCTTCCATTTTCCGATCCAAGTGACCCCTTTGCCGGTATGATGTACGGAGTCTTGAGCAACCCGGTAGGCTCCTTCTGTTGTTACCGCATAGTAGGTAGGGGTAGTGGGGAATTGATTGGAAATCAGAATTTCATGTCCGATACCATTCTGGAAACAAATGAAGGAGAATGGGGTCTTAAAATTTCTCGCATAGGCTAACGCTTCTTCAAGCTGAGGCTGTTTAACCGTCAAAAGCAACCAATCTATCTCTTGGGGAATATCTGTGCAGGTGGCTCGTATATTTAACTGTAAAGTGCTTCCCTCTAGTTGACGGTACTTTAGCCCTTCCTTGTTTAGCTGTTCAGCCTGTTCCCTGCTGCGACAAACAACAAGCGGATCTTTCCCTGCCATGCTGAGTTGGGCCGCCAGATGAAGGCCTAGCGATCCTCCGCCAAGTATACCTATATTCATGATAAATCTCCCGTTCTTCGTAAATTGAAAAGACTGTCCCCTGTATAATTATTATACTCGGGACAGCCCTCTTCTTCTACTATACAGGGTACACGGGGTGCTTACGGTGAGAGAACGTCATATTCTTGCTTTCATAAGCTCGGAAGCGGTGAATAAGTTCCTCCCTTAGCTTGTTCCCACTAACGATTCCATCAATAATAAGTTCAGAGGCAAGTCGGTAGATATCAATATCCTCTTGATACTCTTTTCGTTTTTGCATGATAAATTCCTGTCGCTCTTTTGGATCTTCAATAGCACTAATCTTATTGCTGTATACAGCATTTACCGCGGCCTCTGGTCCCATTACCGCAATTTGGGCGGTTGGCAGAGCTAAACAACAGTCCGGCTCAAAGGCAGGTCCTGACATCGCATACAGACCTGCACCATAGGCTTTCCGAACCACAACAGAAATCTTTGGTACCGTTGCTTGGGCCATCGCCGAGATCATTTTAGCCCCATGTCGAATGATTCCCGCACGTTCTACCTTCGTTCCGATCATGAAGCCTGGGACATCCGCTAGGAACAATAAAGGAATGGAAAAAGCATCGCACAATTGCATAAACTTTGCCGATTTATCAGCTGAATCAACAAACAACACACCACCCTTTACACGTGGCTGGTTGGCGATAATGCCAACCACTTTCCCGTCTAAGCGGCCAAAGCAGGTGATCAGCTCCGGTGCAAATAATTTCTTGATTTCATAAAACGAGTCTTCATCTATTATCGAATGAATAAATTCATACATATCGAACGGTGCATTTTGATTTAGTGGAACGATAGCTTCAGGCTGTCTTAAGCCATCCTTTACAGGCTTTCCTTCCTTAACTGGCGGCTTTTCCGAGAAATTCGCTGGGAAGTAGGAAAGATACTGTCTTGCGGAAGCGATGGCTTCTTCTTCATTTGTAGCCAATACGTCCCCGCAACCGCTAACGGTGCAGTGCATGCGGGCTCCGCCCATCTCTTCTAAGGTTACCTTTTCTCCGATCACCATTTCTGCCATTCGAGGAGAGCCAAGATACATACTTGCGTTTTTGTCAACCATAATGACAATATCACAGAATGCAGGAATATAGGCGCCTCCCGCCGCAGATGGGCCAAACAACACACAAACTTGAGGAATCATGCCGGAGAATTTAACTTGGTTGTAGAAGATACGACCTGCCCCTCTACGTCCTGGGAACATCTCAATTTGGTCTGTAATCCTAGCCCCAGCAGAGTCTACTAAATAAACCATCGGCACTCGCAGCTTCTCAGCCGTCTCTTGAATGCGGATGATTTTTTCTACAGTCCTGGCTCCCCAAGATCCTGCCTTTACCGTAGAATCATTGGCCATGACGCAGACCGTTTGACCATTTACCTTGCCAATCGCTGTGACCACTCCATCTGCCGGAAGATCTCCCGCTAAGAAGTTGGCCATCAAGCCGTCCTCTAGTCGGAACTCTCCCTCATCAAAAAATAGCTGTAAGCGATCGCGGACGAATAGCTTATTTTGCTCTTTCAGTTTTTCATGATATTTAGCTTCTCCGCCCTTTTCCACTTGGGCTATTCTTTCCTGCAAAACATCGCTCAACGTTTTCGTAGAATCTACTGTACTCAACCGTTTCCCCTCCTCGTTCGTATACAAGCTAGTTCCTATTCTTTATTCGCCAGTATAGATTGGCTTTCTTTTGTCTGCAAAAGCTTGAAGCCCTTCTAATCTATCCTTTGTAGGGATCAATACCTGATAAGCATTCGATTCAATGGCAAGACCGGTTGCCAGATCTACTTCTGCTCCATAATCAATGGCATATTTTGCTTGGGCGAGCGCCATAGGAGCATTGGCCGCGATTAATCGAGCCATTTCTTTCGCCGCTTCCAGAACCTCGTTATCCTTAACAATGCGGTTAGCCAAGCCTATTTCCAGTGCTTCTTCGGCTTCAACCTTTCTAGCCGTGAAAATAAGTTCTTTTGCTTTACCTTTCCCCACAAGTCTGGTGAGTCGCTGAGTCCCTCCTGCACCGGGAATGATCCCTAGCGAGGTTTCGGTTAAACCCATCTTGGACTTTTCCGCCAAAATCCGTATATCGCAAGCGAGAGCCAGCTCCGTGCCGCCGCCTAAGGCCAACCCATTCACAGCGGCAATTACCGGCTTATTCAGCCTTTCTAGAGCTGTAAAAGTATCGCGAATCATCATAATATACTCTTGTACTTGAACGGGTGTCATTCCTTTCCTTTCTTTTAGATCTGCACCGGAGCAAAACGCCTTTTCTCCTGCACCCGTAACGATGACAGCGCGAATTTCTTGGCTAAGCGAAAGTTCCTGTATCGCTTGCCTCAGATCCTTTAGCGCCGAGAGGTTCAGGCAATTGAATACCTCCGGACGGTTAATGGTTAAGATCGCTAGTTGCTCGTCTGCCTGTAGAAGTATGGACATCCGTTTTCCCCTCCTTTTTATCCCCCTCAGATGGAGCAAGCCATAGCGGAGAGGACCTTTGACGGAAGCGCGCGCCCCAGCCTTTTTTGGATAAAGGCACCTGCCCTCACAAGCTCTTGCAGCTGAACTCCAGTAGATAATCCCATTCCCTCTAGCATATATACCAAATCTTCCGTAGAAATATTCCCTGAAGCCCCAGGAGCATAGGGGCATCCTCCCAATCCGCCGATGGCGCTGTCAAAGTTTCGCAAGCCAACCTCAAGAGAAGCATAGACATTCGCAAGTCCGGTACCCCTTGTATCGTGGAAATGTCCCGCAAGCTGTTCGATTGGAAATAGTCCAGCTAATGCCGACATTCTCTCTTTCACTTGCTTAGGAGTCGCAACGCCAATCGTATCGCCCAACGAAACCTCATAAACCCCCATCTTAAAAAGCTCCTCTGTTACCCTGACAACAGATTCGAGGGCTACCTCGCCTTCATAAGGGCATCCAAACACAGTGGAAACATATCCCCTGACCCTCAAGCCTTGGACAAGCGCTTCCTGAACAACCTCTTCAAGAATTGGGAACGTTTCCAATATTGTTTTATTAATATTCTTTTTGTTATGGGCCTCGCTTGCTGACATAAAGACAGCGACTTCCCTTAAGCCGGCATGGATAGCTCCCTGCAGTCCCTTAGCATTAGGTACTAGCGCGCTATAGTGCACCCCTTCAGCTTGAGGAAGCAACCGAACCACGTCGGCTGCATCTGCCAGCTGGGGAATCCATTTAGGATTAACGAAGGAGGTGGCTTCTATATAGGATAGTCCAGACCCTGCAAGCAAGCCAATGAGTTCCACTTTGTCTTTGGTTTGAATGAATTCTTTTTCATTTTGGAGTCCATCTCTTGGGCCCACTTCAACTATTCTGACTTTTTCCAAAAGCTTCCCCTCTCCTCACACAAAAAGATTGACAAGTCCTACTCTAGTACTAGAATAACGTCCCCTTCATTGACAAAATCTCCAACATTCACTTTCACTTCCGAAACGATTCCATCTTGCTCGGAGACAATGGGCACTTCCATTTTCATGGACTCTAGAACGATAACGTCTTGACCCGCTGAAACCGGATCTCCAGCAGCCACTAAAACATTAATAACTGTACCTGCCATACTTGCTGTAACTTCTTTCATTTCACTTAACCCCTTTTCATTATGCTTTTATTTTAAATAGGTTTGAACAAATGTGGTGTCGTACTGTCCTTTTTGGAAGCTCTCATGCTCCAGTACTTCTCTCAGCATTGGAATGTTTGTCTTGATTCCTTCAATTTTTATTCCTTGAAGAGCCGTCAACGCCAGATCAATCGCTTCTTCCCTCGTGGCACCGCTAAGGATGACCTTTGCAATCATAGGATCATAAAACGGTGTGATCTGCGACCCGTTCTCGACTCCTCCGTCGATTCTAATTCTATTTCCCGAAGGCATTTGATACGTGGTAATGGTTCCTGGGGAAGGGAGGAACGTCTTGGGATCCTCTGCATAAACCCGCAATTCAATAGCATGGGCAATGGCCTTCACATCCTCCTGCTTGACGGACAGGGGTTTGCCTTCTGCAATATCAATTTGCATTCCAACCAAGTCAATGCCCGTGATCTCTTCCGTAACCGGGTGCTCCACTTGAAGCCTTGTGTTCATCTCTAAAAAGTAGAAGGACTTATCAGATCCCATAATAAATTCTATTGTACCTACGCCTGTATAATCCACGGCCTGCGCAGCCATAATGGCGGCCTCACAGATCTTATTGCGAGTTTCGCTGTCAAGGAAAGGGGAAGGGCTTTCTTCCACCACCTTTTGATGTCTCCGCTGTACAGAGCACTCCCTTTCCAATATATGAATAATGTTTCCGTGCTGATCTCCAGCAATTTGCACTTCAATGTGATGCGGCTGCTCGATATATTTTTCAATAAACATGGCATCGCTTCCAAAATAAGCCTTCGCTCGCCCTTTGGCAGAGTTAAATGCCTTCTGGATATCTTCATCGGAAAAACATAGCTGCATCCCGATTCCGCCGCCGCCTGCGCTGGCCTTTAGCATAACAGGATAGCCGATGTCCTTGGCAATTTCGCAAGCTTCTTCCGCTGAAGCAATATTCCCGCTATAGCCTGGGACAACCGGTACTCCTGCATTTTCCATAATCTTTCTTGCTTCAATCTTATCGCCCATCGATACAATGACCTCTGGGCTAGGACCTAGGAACATTATACCTTCCTCTCGACAGCGTTTGGCGAATGCTGGATTCTCCGATAGAAGTCCATAGCCCGGGTGAATGGCTTGAGCCCCTGTTTCTTTTGCCGCTTTAATCATTTCCTCGATCTTTAAGTAGCTCTGAGCAACGGGAGGCGGTCCGATGAGCAACCGCTCATCCGCCTCACGCACGAAAGGCATGTTCTGATCAGCTTCGGAATAAACGGCAACGGTTTGAATGCCTCTATCTTTGCACGTTCGAATGACACGTCTAGCAATTTCTCCACGATTGGCGATTAGCAGTTTTTGAATGATCATTCAGTCACCTCAGACTCAAAGTAGATTTGGCTAACAAGATTTGTAATGTTATATTTCTACACGACCTTTTAAATTCCTTGTCAGATTTTAGATTTTTTTTTGAAAATCTAAAAAGGGAAAAAAAGAAGGGAATGCTGTTGTCATTCCCTTCTCTACGTATCCACTCGCTCTAAGTTCCCATTTGCATCCATCTTGAATCTTGGCCGTAAGTCCAAATCCTCGTTCTCAGTGAGCAGTGCCATCTTCCGGGCACGATCCATGATCTGAATGAGGGTGCGATAATCTTCGTTTACAACCTGATAATCCGTTTGGACATTGTTGAGCTGCTTATTCATTTTATGGTTTTCTTCACGGAGCTCGAGGAGTTCCGCGTCTTTTTCCTCGATCTCCCTCTCTAGCTGCTTCACCCTCTTGGTTAGCTCCTTCTGGTTTTTCAGGAATCGGATAACGGCTTCAAAAGATAGTTCATCTTCTAAACTGGCATATCCGGAAGAAGCAGGTGTACTAGATACAACCGGGCTTACCGTGGACGAAGTCATGGCACTTTCCTCTAGTCCCGCGGATACCGGTACCATCGGCTTAAGCCTTTGCGACTGCTTTCGCTGCTTCCGCTGCGCTTTGGCTATTTGAATGGCTGCCTCATACTTCTTGCGCACAAAGCTATTCCATCGAAAACCGCAGGCAGCTGATGTGCGGCCTAGCTTCTCTCCTACTTCCTCAAAGGCAGCAAGCTGGGTGCTTCCCTCTCGAATGTGTCGCAACGTTACCTCCGCCAGCAACAAATCATCATCAGGCGTCCAGGCATCTTGTCTAGCTGCTGTCATATGAAATCCCTCCGTTTTGATTGGTGGTAATTTATTCTATGCAGGTAATAGAGTTCATAGAATGATTTTTCTAGTAAACCAGTATGTCCAATCAAAACGGGAATAAACCTACTTCTCTCTAGTTTTGTTCAGAAATGATTGGACGACTCCCAAATGAAGCTCCGAGCCCCACATTTCTGCACATCTATCAATCTCCAATTTGATGCTTTCTTCCAATTTCATTCCTTCGTCCAAGTCATGCACCATATTCATATAGGCTTGGATTCCGGGCAAGGGTTGCTTTGCAATCTTCCTGGCAAAGTCTAGAGTCTTTTCTCTTAGCCTAGCATGCTCAAATACACGGTCGACGAAGCCGGCTTCTAATGCCTGTTTCGCTGGGATCACTTCCCCTGTCAGCAGAAGGGACAAGGCCTGGCTTCTCCCGATTTTCCTGACCAGCCGGCTTCCGCTTCCCCAGCCCGTCGTGATATGCATGCTAATCTGAACAAAGCCCATTCTGGCTTGCTCACTGGCAAATCGGAAGTCACAAGCTATTGCGAACTCGCAGCCACCCCCAATGGCTGCGCCATTGATCATGGCGATGGTTGGCTTTGATAGCTTTTCAATTTTAGATAATAAGGAGCCGACCTTCGTTAACATAGGAAGCGCTTTATCTTTCCCCCTGACGGCAAGGAACTGATCTAGATCACCGCCAGAAATAAACGCTTGATCCTCGTTCCCAGTGAAAATAACCACCTTAACCTCTTGGCTTGAATCCAGCTCGCCAAGCAGCAAGTCCAACTCATCCACCATCTCGAAGCTAATCGCATTCCTCACTGCCGGTCGGTCTAATGTTACGATGGCTATTTGATCCAAGATCTCTACCTTTAAAGTATGAGCTGACATTCCTTGTCTACCTGCCTTTTCCTGATTATGATGTATCTACCCTTTACTTTAAAGAATAGTTCCTGCATAGTAAATGGATAGAATCGTTTAAAAGATTGTGTCGGAAAGAGAGGTTTGACCATATGGAATATAAGAATCGCCTATTAATTGTTGATAGCATGGCCCTCCTATTCCGGGGCTTCTACGCTACCTATGGCTTTGGTCCCGTCATGCAGACCAAAGAAGGACTTTATACGAATGCTATTTACCAATACACCAAATATCTAATGGATGCGGTCAAGAAATTTGAACCCACCCATCTTATTTGTACAACAGATATGGGGAAATCGACCTTCCGCAATGAGCTGTATCCGGCCTATAAGGCCAACAGAGGGGAACCGCCGTTAGAGCTCATGCCCCAATTCGACCTAGTAAGTGAAGTGGTAGAAAGCTTTGACATCCCCTTCATCGGAGTGGCTGGCTATGAAGCAGATGATGTCATGGGAACCTTAGCCCGAAAATATGGATCCGAGGAAACACATGTGTATATCCTAACTGGAGACGGGGATACCTTGCAGCTCTTGAGCGAGCACGTCACAGTCATTATGATGAAAAAAGGCTTCGGAAATTATGAAATGATTCGCCTGGCTGACCTAAAGGCAAAAAAGGGTCTCGAACATCCAAGCCAAATCGTAGAGCTCAAGGGATTAATGGGCGATCCGAGTGACAACATTCCGGGATGCCCGAACGTCGGCCCCAAAACAGCAGAAAAGCTTCTGCTCGCCCACTCTACCATTGACGGCATATTCGCTTCGATCCATGAAATCTCTGGCAAGCTTCAACAGCGTTTGCTTGAAAACAAGGAACTCATATACCTGTCCCGCAATCTGGCAGCGATCAACACGGAGGTTCCCCTTGATTGCGTTTGGCATGATTGCGAATGCCAGTTTAACGAAGAGAAGATCAAAGCCATGTTCAAGCGGTTCGAGTTTACGACATTGCTTAAATCACTCGCTTAAAAGTAAAAGGGCTGCATCTAGAATCGGCGTTTCCCGACTTTAGATGCAGCCACTTTTTCATATTATGCCAATAGCTCTTCCATTGCATGCTTGTTGTATCCGATTATTAGCTTTTCCCCGTCTACCAAAATAGGCCGGCGCAGCAGGCGCGGCTCATCGTGAAGGATATCCAGGAGCTGTGAAACCGTCAAGTCGTCGATCTCCACATCTAGCTCTTTAAAGGTTCTACTGCGTGTGGATAAGATATCGTCAAGTCCGTTATGCGTCATCTTTATGATTTCGAGGAGTTCTTCTCTTGTAGGAGGTTCTCTAAAAAGGTGTCTCTCCTCATAGGCAATCCCATTTTGCTTCAAGAAGGACTTGGCCTTGCGACAGGAAGTACAACTGGGATAAGTGTAGAACTTCACGGTTCCATTCATCTTCTTTCACCTCTTTATCCGATCTAAAAATCCGAATCCATACTTTCTATATAAAAGTATATTACTTAATTTAATACTATGTCAATAGTGTTTAATCCCCCTCCTTAATCCCTGATTTTTGTTATTTAACGTATTTATCGTGTAAAACATTGACAAAGTAATGACAGATGCAAGATTCCATCTATTCTAATAGGTTGGTTGTGTTATGATTAAATCACTAAAACACATTAATCCTGCAAGGGGGATTCGCCCGTGGAAAATGAAACGCTGAAGCTTACAAGTGTCTTGGCAGACCCCACCCGGTTCGCCATTTACCAATATGTGGTTTCCAGTCATCGACAAGTAACCGTTCAAGAGATAGCAGACCATTTTGAGATCCATCCGAATGTCGCAAGACTTCACCTGACGAAGCTAGAGGATGTTAATCTTCTTAGCTCTTGCTCCGAGAAAACAGGTAAAGGCGGAAGACCCAGTCGCCTTTATGCTGTATCTGAACAAGTCGTAAATCTTCAGTTTCCGCCCCGAGATTATCAGCTGTTAGCGGAGATTGCCATCGATACTCTCGTGTCACTGGGCGAGCCCGGGCAAAAGGCCCTTCGTGAGATGGGTCGGCGGTTCGGACAGGAAGCAGCCAAGAGGGCAATAGAGATGGAACGTATCAACCTCAATGCGGATCCCGAGGTCAAGCTGGATCATATCCGCCGCTTGATCTTTGCTCAAGGATTAAATCCTGAAATTGATCTGCTGGATGAACAAACCATCAAATTCCGCATCTTTAACTGCACCTTTAAGGAAGCCGCTAAAAAAATGCCGGACAGCATCTGCCAGATGCATCAAACGTTTCTCAGGGGAATTTTTGAAACCTTCTTTGGAGATATTACCTTAATAGAAGAGAATTCCATTATGGGTGGATGCCGGACATGTGATTACACCGTTTTGAAGTTTCCAAGCTAGGACACTTGTCAAGAGTAAGCACTAGACGTTCATAATTCGGACAAAACCTTTAACATTTACATCACTTGTTTTCTCCATTATAATGGTACTGGTATTATCATGGATTTATACAAAGAAGGAGGGAAATCAAATGGATCGCATGTATCGCGTTTTGGGCTTCTGGACCCTCATGTTTGCTCTTATGGCGATGTGGGGTGGCTTAACCACCATGGCGCTGATTTTCTTTGCCCAAACCGCCCTGTTCGTAGCCCTAAGCTATATTAATCTTTCTGAAAGATCGTACATGCTGCTGTTTGCAGCTTATATGGTTTTTTCCTTTATCGGATTCTTCTATTATGCATTCTTTGTGATGCCGCTTGGCGGAGAGCATCATGCCATGGCTTCACTCTTCCTTTAATGATCCAGCTACATAAAAAGAAGCTTGCCATGGGCAAGCTTCTTTTTGCATTTCATGCATTTAAACCCATCCCTGCTGTTTCAGGCCGAGAACTTCCCTGTTTACCTCTCCCTTTCCCTGCACTAGCACCTTGAATGTTTCCCCCATTCCCCCTGGCATGATCAGTTGGCGAATCGTCCGGTTTCGCTTACTCACGATTCCCTGAAATGGATCCCTCTCATCATGCGATTGAAGCTTGGAAAGAATCCCTCCATTGATAAGGAATTGGCTTTGGCTGAAATAGCCAAGCTGGCTTAAGTTCGTATCCTCGCCCTTTTCAATGAGGTAGGAAAAATTAAGGTGAGTCGTAATGTCCTTCTCTCCCGGGCCAACCAAGGGATCCTCTGACGCAATATGCTGGCGGTAGCACATTAAGGTCCCTTTCGATCGGGCTGGTATATACATTTCCGGGCGCAGGAACCCATAATCGATGGTCACGAGGTAACCACGCGTCAAGCCTTCCGAAATGGCTGCTACCCATCTTCCCGCATCTAGATTGATTTCGACTCGGAAACCTTCCTTCTTGGGTATATGAAAATCTTCCTTTTCCAGATACGCTTCGAGCTCAGCCTCAACGAGCCCCGATCGAATCTCCTGCAGACTTTTTGCTTCCTCATTCCAAGTAATCCTAATCTCCGCCCACTCGGTGCCTGTCCATTCCGCGATGTGGACAGGAAATGCATCCAGCAATTCATTGGAGTAAACGACACCGCAAATTCCACTAGCAGAACGGCAAAGACCTTCCCAGCTATCCAGCCACTGAACAGGGAACCCGCTAAGTTTCTTTTGCTGGATAGCCCTATGGTAGGGGCTTTTCTCAATCATGACAAGGCGGATTCCCTCGATGAGGTCAGGACTCTTCCTTTTCCATTCCTCAAGAATGTCTGCCATCAATGTTCCTGTGCCCCCGCCAAACTCAACCAAATAAAGCGGATCCTCCGGTGTCAAAGTTTGAAGCATGTCCGCAAAAATATCACCCAAAACTTCTCCAAATACGGGGCCAACGGAAGAGCTTGTATAGAAATCTCCGTCCTTTCCCACCTTTTTTTTAGCTCTGCTATAATAACCATAAGTAGGTTCATACAAAGCCAGGTTCATATATTCGTAGAAAGAAATGGATCCTCCGTTACTTTCATCTATTTTTCTTTTTATCGTTTCTAATAATTCCAATCTGTTCGCCCCCAGCACAAGCCATTTGTTTATTTAACACTATTGACATGTTATAAATATTCTTATATTATATAAGTGAACCATCCCACATCACAAGTGTGATGAACCCAGGGGATTCTCCCCCACCCTATTATTTTCGGAATTTTAAACCTCCCCCAAAACACAACCTTCTACCCCGAGGGTTGTGTTTTACTTTTGTCTGAAAAAAAAAGCACATCCGCAGATGTGCCTTACTTCACGATTCCTGAAAGAAACGGGTTACTGCGCTTTTCTGAACCCATGGTTGTTTTGGGGCCATGACCGGGATAACAAATCGTCCCGTCAGGGAGACCTGCCAGCTTGCTTTCAATGCTGGCCATCAGCTGATCGTAATTTCCGCCTGGCAGGTCTGTCCTTCCAATCGATTGAGCAAACAAGGTATCCCCGCAGAACAGGTGCTCCTCGATTAAGAAGGAAACTCCTCCCGGAGAATGTCCAGGGGTATACAGAACCCGTATGGAAAAGCCAGCCAGCTCCAGTACCTGCCCGTCAGCCAGCTCATGTTCAGCTTCCGCGCAAATGATGCTGGATGTTACGGTTGGCCACCTTGAGGACCCGTTTAACTGAGGGTTGGATAGCCACTCTTGCTCTGAGCCGTGGATAAAAACCGGAGCCCCTGTAATTGATCTCACTTCATTTAGGCCGGCAATGTGGTCAAAGTGTGCATGGGTCAATAAAATGGCTTTTACGTTATAGCCCTCAATGCGATCCAAGATCCGACTTGGATTGGCTCCAACGTCAATGATTAGCGCTTCTTTCGTTGCATCGTTGCATATAACATAGGAATTAGTTTGTAGTGCACCTAATGGGTACATATAAATCTGCAAAGCAATAACCTCCTTTAGAGTCTGGACTCTCCAGTTTACCCTATTCTACACTAAACACCTAGTTTTGAGAAAACGAAAAAAACCCGTATCATAACGGGTTTTCTTATCATATCTATAAAATATCTGCAGCGAGCTGAGCCAATGAAGAGCGCTCTCCTTTTTCCAATCTAACATGCCCAGCCATTTTCTGATCCTTAAAGCTTTCCACTACATAGGATAAACCATTATTTGATTCATCCAGATAAGGATGGTCAATTTGTTCGGGATCCCCCATCAACACAATCTTACTGCCTTCACCGACACGGGTAAGGATGGTCTTTACCTCGTGCTTGGTTAGATTTTGAGCTTCATCAATGATGATGAATTGTTCCGGTATACTTCTACCGCGAATATAGGTCAATGCTTCCACCTGAATACTACCCATCCCAGCTAGAATCTTATCCAGATCTCCTGATTTCTTCGTATTGAAAAGGTACTCCAGATTATCAAAAATGGGCTGCATCCATGGTCGAAGCTTTTCTTCCTTTTCTCCCGGTAAGAAGCCGATATCCTTTCCTAGCGGAACGATTGGCCTTGCGACCAATAGCTTTTTGTACAATCGCTCATCCTCGATCAGGTGCAGACCTGCAGCCAGCGAGATCAGCGTCTTTCCTGTGCCCGCTTTTCCTGTTAGGGTTACAAGCGGGATATTATTATTCAAAAGCAATTCCATGGCCATTCTTTGCTGTGCATTCCTCGCCTTAAGACCCCAGACCTGATCTTCATCCCTTCGCAAAACCTCAAGCCACTTTGCGTCTGCATTCACTTTTCCAATTGCAGATTGCGAGCCTCCAAGCTCATCCCTCATAATCACAAACTGATGAGGATAGAAGCTTTGCCTAGGCGCTAATTTCGCCGTTTCTATTTTGCCATTGGCATAGAATTGTTGAATATATTCGCTTGAAACCGCCATCTTCAAATGGCCGGTATATAAATTCGTATATTCATGGACGACGCGATCCGATAAGAAATCTTCTGCCACGATACCCAAAGCATCCGCCTTCACCCGTACAAGCGCATCCTTGCTTACAATGATAACCGGACGCCCATTGCCCATTTCTTGCTGTTCCGCCTGGATATTTAATGCGACAGCCAGAATGCGGTTGTCGTTTGTTACTTCCCCGAAGTGCTCTTGCATCCTCGTAAAGGACTTATGGTTCAATTCGATTCGAAGGGTTCCCCCTGTTTCAAGGGTAACTCCTAAATGCAACCTTCCTTTTTCTCGATAACTGTCCATCAATCTGGAGAAGAATCTTGCATTCCTCCCAATCTCATCCATATATCTTTTTTTTGAATCAATCTCTTCGAGTACGACTGCTGGGATTACGATTTCATTATTTTCAAATGAATAAATCGCATTAGGATCTTGAAGTAATACATTCGTATCCAAGACGTAGATTTTATTCAATATCTCGCCTCCTATAATTCTTCTCAAATGAACAGAACTTTTTGCTTGGTACTATTTTATGCAGGATAGGGAAATAATGGTCTGAAATTAGGAGTTTGCTTTTAGTTTATGATGCAAAAAAAAATATAGACGAGTTATTTTCCTGAAGAAATGGAAAAATTATATGCATGAATCATTGGGATAAGCGGGAGAATAAGAATAAATCTTACTGGAGAGGATGAATCCTGCATGAACAAAAGGATAATCACCTTTATGGTCTTGACCTTAGCATTATCCGGATGCCGGATGGGCAACATGGGCCAGGAACAACCTGCGCGCCAACAGGATACACAGGTTCAACATACGCAAAGAGTTCCGCAAACCGCTTCACAGGAAACCGACAAAGAATTAGACCATCAGGCCATTGCCAAGCGACTGGCGGAATTAGCCGCAGGAGTGGCCAATGTTAATGATGCAACCGTTATTGTTTTCGGGAACACTGCTATAGTAGGCATAGATGTAAAAGCTGACTTGGATCGCCCTCGAGTAGGAACAATCAAATATACGGTAGCAGAAGCCCTTCGCAAAGATCCGTATGGCGCAGCAGCCATTGTTGTAGCCGATCCTGACGTGGTCCAGCGCATCCGAGAAATGAACCAAGACATTCGCAAGGGACGCCCTGTCGCCGGCTTTGCAGAAGAGCTGGCGGATATCGCAGGACGCTTCATGCCTCAACTGCCTAAAGCTACACCGGAAAGCGGCACGGATCCGGGAGTTACGGAAGGCGGTAAAGTAAACAGGCAATGAACTCTTTACACTGCTAAAAAAGGTTCCCTATCCAAAGGGAACCTTTTTTCACCTACAAAATATCTAGAATTCTTTATCTGCATATAAGGGCTCTTTGGCCTGCGCCTTTTTAAGGGTTGTCGCCAGCCAAGCAATCCTTTAAACGGAGGAATCATTCATTGTTTTTAAAGCTGTCATGACCTGCCCATCTAATTTCTCTGCCGCTTTTTTGTCATATGTTTTTTCGTATTGGGGCTCAACTGAAATTTTCGAACCATAAAACATGACATCCCGGACTTCCCGTATATCAATTCGCACTTTGGCTAGCTTTAATGGTACACCGGCCATGTTTTCGTCTACTATGGCAGCATGGCCCGCAATCGCAAAAACGGAACCTGCGCCGATAAGGGTAAGGGTTACCAGTCCATTATTCCTAATATTCTCCACGATGCGGGAACGTTTATCAACAGCGAAAAAAATAGAGGACTCACTAGGAGCATAAATCCAAGAAATGGCGCTCATATTAGGAGCTCCCGTTTCTTTATCCACGGTATTCAACAGCACGAATCTTTCTTTGCTAAGCAACGGTAACAATTGTTCATTTAAGGAATGAGCCACTGTTTCTGCCATGCACAAACCTCCTCTAGCCAATATCTGTACCTCTATTATTGTATACCCAATCACTGCCAATCATCAATCCATTTTGGTATACTATTAAGACAAGCTAATGACCCCAATCTAAAGGAGAGAATCCATCTCATGAAAGCCATTGTTTATTCAACAAGCCATTGTCCTGAATGCAACGTACTTAAAATGTTCCTACGGGATTACCAAATTGATTTTGAGGTTCGAAATTGCACAACAACACCCGCTTATTGGGAAGATGTAAAGAAAATGGGATTCCTAGGGGTACCGGTAACCATAGTCAATGAAAAGCCCATTCAAGGCTTTAATCCCGAAGAGATTATGAAGGAAGTCGAAGCCGCAAGAAGCAAAAAATAAAAACAGCTCAGCTGATTTATGCGCCAAATAATAAGGCTGTCTACCTTAGGTAAACAGCCTTCGTTATTATTGAAGTGTCAGTAGATACTCTGCAACGTAAGCTTCGTTACCCGGAACCAATCCACCAGGCATTCCGCCTTTACCGCTGCGAAGAATCGTAGCAATTTCATCTTGGTCGTACTTCTGGTCGAGATTATGTAGAGTAGGTGCAGCAGCTCCGCCCTTCACGTCTGCTCCATGACAGGATGTACAAGCAGATTGAACCAAGGCTTGAATCTCTTCCGCAGTTGGTGCTGCCACTTCAGCTTGTTCGCCTTCTTTTTGAACGCCTATCCCAGAAAAAGCCAACCCTAAACTAAGAACGAGGCCGCCCGCCAATAAACTGAGCAACGCTCTTGATGTTTTACCCATTACCGTTCACTCCTTTTCCTTACTCAACGTCTCTATTTTAGATTCTTTTTAAATCAATAGCTACATTATAATATCTTTTGTCCTGAAATGCGAATAGAATTCTTACTTAAAGTCATATCGTTCAGGATTTTCACTAATGAAGACAAGCAAGGTCTCTGCGGATTCTTTTCGGAACGCTTCTGTTGTCTCTATACCTTCTTTCTCAAATGAAACCAAATACTGCTCTGCTTCTAGCTTAACAGCTTTAATTTCAGCGTCAAAAACCTCTTTTAGCATTTCAGTCACATGCTCCATTGAGACCTTCGCCGCTTCATCTTCAGGTCTGGCTTCTGCAACTAGCCATAATTGTAACCAGTTGAATAGTGTGTCGTAAAGAGTCATCCTATCTCATCCCTTCATTTTCCCTTGTGTCCGTAGGTCGGCGGAATCGTACAAAAAGCAGCAAACCTGCAGCGACAAGCATGGCTTCGATCATAGGCAAGCCTAATGCCTTAAGGATAGTCAAAGGGACACACCCCACAGCCAAAAGAATATAGATAAATACCTTTTTCAGCATGGGAAGCTTCCGGGCAAATCCAAGTTCATATACAAAAGCAGAAAGTACGAGAATAATATAATAGGGATATGTATCCATCATCGTTCTAATCCATTCCATTTGTTTCACCTCACAACTACTACTTTACCTTTTCTGCTTGTGCAGGACAAGCTTTGAGCATGAAAAAAGTAATGAAAAAAACTAGCCCTTAGGGGCTAGTCAAGATACATCTGAAACACACGCGTTGTCCCAGAGGATTTGGATCGAAATATAAGCCTGGATTTATTGTAACACAGATTCGTTAAAGAGGATCTTTGTACTTTTATCCAATTTTTTAATGCGGGCCCTGCAGGAAGTGATATATTCCATCCTCATTGTTGGAGCCTATTACATGATGAGCATAAGCCTTTACTGCATCAGGAGAATTTCCCATTGCGATGGCCTTACCAACGACTTGAAACATATCAATGTCGTTATAGTTATCACCAAAAGCAGTGATGTCAGAAAGCGGAATCCCTAGAGATTCACTTAAACGGGTCAGGGCCGTTGCCTTGTTATCGACTCCTGATAAAACCTCCCACATATGAGGGAGAGGGCTCAGTCGTATCCTTGGATCTATACTGTCCAATTCACGACGGATGGACTCTCTTCTGTGGGCGCTAATCTTTTCAATATTAAAAGCGAGCAAGTTTTTGGCATGAATTTTTTCGTGGAAGCGGGTCTGGTCGAATAAATGCATACAATGCTCCACATCATTATAAGGAGTATGATAAGATGTGCTGATTACCATATGATTGGTTGCAATCAAGAAATCAGCTAATCCCATCACAAGCTCAATAAAGCGCCGAATGAAATGAGGGGGCAAGTTATTATCATAAAGAATCTCGCCTTGTCTGGTCCGAATGTGGGAACCATTCCCACAAATCACATAATCAATCCAAGGAGACACCTTCTTCATGACGGGTTTGGTACATGCCCATGTCCTTCCCGTACAGAGTGCAATCGGATGTCCCTCGGCATGAAGCTTCTGCAGGGAAAGGAGAGTATTGGGGAGAATCTGCTCCCTGCTGTTCAACAATGTGCCATCGATGTCAAATACAAACATGCCGATTCAACTCCACTTTGTTTTTTAGATTATCATATTCAGAAGATTATGGCAATGATATTTTTTAAAAGGACGAGCCCTTTTTTCAGTTCCATTTTAGCCATGGTATTCTCGTGCAAACAAAAAAAGTCCTTAAAATAAGGACTTTTCAGCCTGTCGAGAAAGTCTCGACAGGCTATATTTTTGTCTATATGGTTTAAGACATTACCGCGTTAATTTGGTATAATTAAGGTAATAAAATGTAGGGGAGTCCGTGGTATGTTACGTTCAAA
>JBEQAI010000023.1:0-18365 GCA_041640415.1 Ammoniphilus sp.
GGATGAACAAAACCCGGTGTAGGCTCAAAAGTCACCCAGCCATACCCCGCAAAATAGACCTCTACCCATGAATGAGCGTTCTTGTTTCGCATGGTCACCTCAAAGGAATCGTCTGATTTGCGGACTAACTCTCCTGTCGAGAATCCTTTCACGTAACGGGCCGGAATACCTAGCGTGCGAAGCATGACTGTCATGGAGGAGGAAAAGTGATCACAGTACCCTCGTTTGGTTTCAAATAAGAATTGATCCGCGAAATCTTGACCTTCTCCCAAATAGGGAACATTAAGTTTTTCATAGACGTAGCCACCAGAGTATTTCAGATACTGCTGAATCGCATATGCTTTCGAATAGGGATCCGCGTGATCCTTTGTCACCTCTTCCGCTAATTGAAAAACCCTGCTAGGTAAGCTCGCGGGGAGTTGCAGATAGCCGCGAACCTCTGGCGGATAGTTCGTTGAAGTAGCTTTAAGGGCAGCTTCATTAACTAACGGAATGAAGCTTCGCGCTTCATATTCGGATAGGTATTGACCACCGGACGCATACTGCACCTTAACCTCTTGATTCGAGGAGAAGAATCGAACAGGCTGAGGCTCTATCCGATTAATTTCTTGGAGTATGCCCCCATAGAAAAGCAAGCTATACCGAGGGGTCGGAAAACTCACCTTTACTACCACTTCTTTATCATCCAGCTTCTTATTGCTGATAAGCGGCTCCATGCTGATGGGCTCTTGCATCCCCCATTGGGATGGGGTTCCTTGCGTGTCCTTCCACTCCGTTCCGGTGTAAACACTTCGGGACTCCCCACGCCAGTAATGCTTATCGGTGGTCTCAGCCACAAAGACCACGGTCTCATCATCAATGAACGGTCCGCCAAGCCGTTGATCCCGGCTTTCATACCCAACCCTTTGCACCCCCGCGCCTCCCTGCGTAGACCAGCCCAGGTCAAGAACAGCCGCTTCCCTAGGCTTAGGGACCGCGTAAGCAACAAACGTGATGGAAAAAATGAGCACAGATACGGCCGTAATCCAGCCCAACCGGCTTGATTTGCCCCACCAAGCTTGAACACCCATTCTTTCTACGGAGCGAAGCTGTTGCACGGCCAATAAGCCAAGACAAAGGAAGGACACACGCAGCAAAGCCGCTTTTACGTCATAGACCGTTGAAACATCTAACAGAACAAGAAGAACTATCGTTGCTAAACTAAACCCAATGGCTTGGCCGCGCTTCAGTACCGCTGTGTAAACGACTCGGACGGCCATCCATAGCAGCAGGACGAATCCAGCAGATCGTATGAAGCCCGTGGTCAAATGGTATTCCTGCATAACGAGTTGCTCGTAGTTGTAGATTAGCTCCAGCTTGACATAATCTGACCACGTTTGTTCTGGTAATACAGAAGGCGAAAAAAGAAAATACATTACACCAGCCGCTCCGAGAACATTCCAAATTCCTCGCAGCCAAAAGGGCCACTTCGGTATGAAAGAAAACCCAAGCCACGCCAGTAACCACAGGAAAATACTCAGGTTTTCGAATGGTGCGATTAACGGCAGTGGACGCAGCCACTCCCATAGGATGAAAAACACCAGCATTCCTTTAAGCCAATTCACGGTGTAAGATCACCCCACTTCCTTGCAACTTCTTAATCCAAGGATCGTGATGTTCACTGGAATCTTTACCTGTGAGGAAAAGCTCCACCCTGGACTTTCTATTGGTTAGCTCCATTACTAACAGGCTTAATGAGCGGTCCACCTTGGCTGTCACGATGGCAATATGAGCACCTCGAGGTAGCTGTGGTAAGGTTTGTTTGAGGAGATCACTGATGGTTGAATCCCCGTCTGCTTGCAAGCTTGCCAAGTGTTCTAGAAAACGGTAGAAATCAAAATCCTGTACCCCTTCAAGCACCTTTGCTTTTCCTTCTGCACCTTCTAGAAACAAACCATACCTCAACTGTCTTTGATGAGCCAGATATAGTAAACTGGCTGCCATTCTAACCGCCCTATCAAAATGAGCGTTATTGAGGTAAGCCGCTCGGTTGGTGTCTAAAAATACAACAAGATGATTCGATACTTGATATTCAAACTCTTTTGTCTTTAAGCCTTGACTCTTGGCTGTGGCTTTCCAGTGAATCTGGCTTAGGCGATCTCCATGGGCATATTCCCGAATCCCCACTACGGCTGTGGATTCATCCGAACGTCTTCTTGCAATAGAAGCATGCCCATTCATCTGGCCGTCTTTAACCTTCCACTTCTGCAAAAGATCATGCCTGGGGTAAACCAAGAAAGCATCTTGGCGCTGAACGGTGGTTCTCCTTTTAATCAACCCAAACAGGTCACCACAAAGGACATGGATCTCCGTAAGCTCATAGATTCCTCGTTTCATTTGAGGAACCTCGAAAGTAAGCTCTACTTCTTTTTTAAACCATGGAAAAACGACTTGACCTGAGATCGGTGAAACATTACCAGGCCAAGACTCGTACGCGGCGTACCAAAGTAAAGGAAAAGGGAATTTTCTCCTCATGCGTATCGTAATGGCTTGCGTGTTTCCAGCTTGCAGCCTCTTCTTGCTAATCCCCCTATCCACTTCTAGCCGATAAAAGCCTAAAAGGTAAACGATCATCTCATAAATGGAAAGCGCAAAGAGGATATAAAAGATAAAGGTACTTGCAAATCCACTATGCCACCCCTTATAAACATAAGCCAGGAAGGTAAGAATCAGTAGGAAGGTCAGATTGAGAAGCCCATTCACTTCAAACTCTTCCTTTGCTCTCTTGCCACAGGAACCGCCACGCGTTCTAAGATTTGCCCGATGATCCCAGAAGCCTGAACCCCCTCGAAGCGAGCTTCTCCCTTAAGAACTAACCTGTGGGATAAAACTTCCACTGCGAGTTCCTTTAGGTCATCGGGTGTAACAAAGTCTCGGTTTCTAATAAAGGCAAGAGCTTGCGCCGCTCGATAAAAAGCGACCGTTCCTCGCGGACTGACTCCAAGCAAAACATCTTGATGCTCTCTTGTCTTCTGGCAGATGGATACCATATACTCTTTTAGTGCTTGGCTAACATAGATTTGCGACACTTGCTTTTGAAGCTCAACGATATCCTCACTGGTGCAAACTGCCGATAAGGCTTCTCCATTTTCCGTGATGATGCTCCGAGATAAGATCTCAATCTCGTCCGTATAGCTCGGATACCCTAGATGCAGCTTCAGCATAAAGCGGTCCATCTGCGCTTCCGGTAAAGGGTAAGTCCCCTCATATTCAATCGGGTTCTGGGTGGCCATGACAATAAAAGGCTTGTCTAACCGATAAGTAGCCCCATCCACCGTAATGGAATGCTCTTCCATCGCTTCAAGCAAAGCCGATTGTGTTTTAGGAGAGGTGCGATTTATTTCATCAGCCAGCAATATATTCGTCATAATTGGCCCTGGTTTAAACTCAAATTCCATGGTTCTTTGATTATAGATGGAAACTCCTATCACATCGGTCGGAAGAAGATCTGGCGTGAACTGTATTCTCTTAAATACGCCGTTGATCGAACGGGAAAGAGCTTTTACCATTCTTGTTTTCCCTACACCGGGAACATCCTCAAATAAAATATGCCCTTGGGCGAGGAGGGCAACGAGGGTCTTTTCGATAATCTGGCGCTTTCCAACCATGATTTTTTCAACGTTTTCGATAATTCTATCGAGTACTCGCGCTTGATCTAATTTTAACATAGGGTCCCCCTAGTTTTCTTCTATACTACCTTTATTTTACTTTATTTGGCACAAGGAGGAAACCTTTAATAGTTGGAAAATGGGTTGACACCAGAGAGGAACATAATGTTATCATAGGCAGATAATTGGGTGGGTTTCCAATTTTCTTTTATTGACCCCCTCTCTGGATGTGCTACAATATTAGGCAAGTTTTAAAAGTTGGACTAGGCCTGTCCGAACTAAAAATCTCGGTCTGCGAAATTGGCAGATTGATGGAAATAGTGAGGATATTCATATGAAAAAGATGATTGCTATGTTAACCACATTTCTTTCCTTTGCTGGAACGATGGGAGCGGATGGCTCATCTCCTGAAGTAATTGAAGAAGTACCTTGTACAGCACAAGTTCTTGATTTACAGCCCGAAGTGCTTCAGCCTGAGCCTGAACCAGAACCAACCTACTCTGAGCAAGATCTGGAGTGGCTGGCTCGGATCATTCACGCGGAAGCAAAAGGGGAGCCTTTTAAAGGGAAGGTTGCCGTAGGAGCAGTGGTCCTGAATCGAGTAGAAAACGATAAGTTTCCGAAAAGCATCTATCAAGTCATCCATCATAAAATTAAGGGTAAATACCAATTCCAGCCTGTTGCCAACGGACATATTCACAATCAGCCGGACGAAAGCTCAAAGGAAGCGGCTAAGCAGGCACTGCAGGGTACGGACCCTACAAATGGCGCACTGTTCTTTTACAACCCTAAGATTGCTCGCAGCAAATGGATCGCTACCTTGCCTCAAAAAGCCGTGATCGGGAATCATGTTTTTGCGGGAAGCTAGATAAAAAGATAGCAGGGTATCTTGCACCTGATACCCTGCTCCTCTATTACTTCACGATACGGATCAATGCTTGATCCTTTAATTGGGAGTGACCTTTAACGACGACTTGCTCCCCCGCGCTTACGCCGGATTCCACTAACACCTGCTTGGTGTTGCCTTCTGTCAATACAACCTCTCTTTGCACCGCTATATTCCCGCCTTGTATTACATAAACCATTTTCTTTCCATCCCTATCCACAATCGCGTCCGTCGGAAGAAGCAAGCCTTTCTTAACCTCTAGGTCTGTGACCATGACATCTACCTTCATCCCTGGCAATAGGGAGCGGTCTGGATTACTGGCATGAAGCTCTACAGGAAACATCTTGGTATGAGCTGAAGCTTCAAGACCTACATGCATTATCCGGGCTTTCATTTTCTTTTGTAGGGACGGAACTGTAATCTCGAGTTCCAGGCCTTCTTTAAACTTCGGACGATTCGCCTCCGTTACGTTCAACTTTACAACAGCTGGGTCAATATGGATCAGCTGAGCGATAGGGGCTTGGGGGCTGACTCCATCTCCTACCTCAACTTTAACATCGGTTATAATTCCATCTGCTGTAGCTTTGATTTGTGTATCTTGCAGCGAATTTCGAGCTCTCTCAATATCCACCTGAGCTTGCTTCACGCGAGCATGGGCTACTTCGATACCCGCATCGGTCTGAGCTTCCGATTTGACGGCTTGATTCAGCTGTGACTTAGCCTGAAGCAAGGTGGATTCAGCCTGATCGATCTGGGCTTTATACTGCGTCTGCGCTTGGAGCAAGGCTTTTTCTTCTTGTTCTATTTCTTTCGCAGAAATGGCGTTCGCTTCATACAACGCCTTCATCCGGTCATAATTCGCTTGGGAAAGCCGCAGCCCTTGCTCTGCTGAGTCTTTTGCCCTCTGATACATACCTAACGATAATTCGATGCCTTGAGCCGCAAGGTCTTGAGATGTCCCCGCAGGATTCAACCCTTTTCCGCTTTTGGCTTGGTTCAAATTGGCATTCGCTACCGCAAGAGCGGCTTCAGCTTGCTTTACTGCGATTTGATAATCTTTAGGGTCCAGCTTGCCGATCACTTGACCATTTTTCACCGTATCGCCTTTTTTCACCTGAAGTTCAACTAAGGTGCCTGGCACCTTAGCGTATAGGGCAATGTTGGTGTTGGCGCTTATTTCACCAATCAATCGGTCTGAGTGATTGAGCGTACCTTCTTTGATTTCCTCTATCCCTACCGGAATCAGAGCCGCTTCCGCTGTCTCTCCTTCTCCAACCGGAGCCACCGTTTCTTCCGTCTTTCCACAACCTGTTACCAATAATAGGGCCACTAGGCCCGCCAATCCTACTTTTCCCCAATTTCTTTGCATCGCTTACTCCTCCTTAAGTCCTTACACATCAGCGACCGGTCTTTGCTCTAACGGCTTACTTTGTTTTTTGAACACTCGGCTTCGTACCTTATCGAGAACCTCATACCCAACGGGAACCACCACTAGCGTCAGGAGTGTTGAGGTAAGCAGTCCGCCGATCACGACAATGGACAATCCTTTGGACATCAAGGTTCCCTCTGACAAGCCCAGGGCTAAGGGGACAAGAGCCGCAATGGTGGCCACAGCCGTCATAATTATCGGCCGCAGGCGTGTGACTCCCGCCTCTATTAAAGCCTCGCGAGTGCTATATCCTTTTTCTCGCTGTTGCTGAACTCGATCCACATAAACGATCGCATTGGTAACCACGATTCCAATAAGCATTAAGAAACCGATCAAGCTCGTAACATCAAGAGCTGTGTTGGTAACAAACAGACCTAGCAACCCGCCAATCGCGGCTAATGGCAAGGATAAAAGAATAGAAAGCGGTGCGGTCGCATTCCCGAACGCGATAACCATCACAATATAGACCATAAAGACAGCTGCACCAATGGCATAAAACATCTCTTGAAAGCTCTTATTGATATCCGCCTGGATTCCTTCTGTGGAATAGGTAATTCCCTCAGGCAGCTTCAGCCCCTTAAGCGATTCACTTGCGGCAGCCGAAACGCCTCCCTTGTCCGTACTGATAATGTCTGCTACGACTTTGATATACTGTTTTTCGTCTTTTTGCATCAGCTGGGCAGGTGCTCCCTCAATCGAAATGGAGGCCACTTGATCAAGCCTAACCTGCTGGCCTCTCTGATTCTTAATCCAGAGCATCTGCAGCTTCTCGACTGAATTCGCTTCTTCTTCCTCTAAGCCGAGGATCATATCAAATTCTTTTCCGTCTAGCTTAATCTTACCGACTTTGATATTCGCTAAAAGGTTACTTACTTCTCCTGCAATCTGAGCAGGCGATAGTCCCCATTCAGACGCTTGGTCGCGATCCACACGAATCACAACCTGATCCTTGGTATCTGACAAGTTATCTTTTACATTAATCAGCATCGGATGTTGCTTTAGCTTAGCTTTAAGCATCTCGGAAGCTTCTTTCATCTTGGCGAGATCCGTTCCATTCAGGATCACTTCATACTTATTCCCCCCGCCGCCGGAAGGCTTGATAAAAGAAATCTCTCCCCCAATAGGCATGAGGGGATCCGACTCTGATCTGAACTTTTTCAGCGCTTCATCCACGTCGGCATCTGGTTTTAATTTAATGGTCATATTGGAGAGGTGGGATTGTCGATTATCCTCGTTTCCCAGCCCTGCGCTGGTGAGAATGTACTCCACTTGTGGTTCAGCCATCACAATCTGCTCGATTTTCTCAACCATTTGCTTGGTCACTTCAAGCTCTGTCCCCTTCGTCAAGGACATGTTCACCCAAATCATCTTCAAGTCCATATCAGGAAGAAAGCTCTTGTTTAACACAGTAGACAACCCGATACTGCCTATGAATAAGGAAAAGGCAAGAAACGACGTGATGAACTTGTGACGTAGAGACCAGGTCAGCAATCTTCGATATCCTTCAGTCAGTCTCCCAGGGCCATGTCCTTTAATCTCCGTACGCATAATCATTAATCGAGCCATTAAAGGGACAATTGTTACCGCAACCAGTAAGGATGCGAGTAGCGAACAGACCACGGTCAGCGCAAACGGTCGAAAATAGGCTCCGACAATCCCACTTACAAAAACAAGAGGCACAAACACGGCTACCGTCGTTATAGTAGATGAAGTGATCGCACTGCTCACTTCCTTCGCTGCATACAGGATTAAGTTGTTATTGCGCTCCTTGGTCAGTTGAAAATGTCTAAAGATATTTTCGATCACAACGATGCTGTCATCAACTACGCGACCAACCGCAATCGCCATGCCAAAAAGGCTCATCATATTTAAGGTGATACCGAGCCAGGACATGAAAATCATGCTAACCAATATCGATAACGGAATGGATACAAGTACAATAAGGGTCGAACGGATATGCCGCAAAAACATGAGGATCATCACAGAAGCCATGATCGCTCCTAGAATCCCTTCCTTCAGCATACCATTGATGGATTTTTTCACTTCTTCCGAGCTGTCATATACGGTCTCTACTTGTAAATCCGGGTATTTCTGACGGAACTCATCTAGTTTTTCGTTAATTCTTTTTCCCGTCTCTACCGCATTAGCCTCATCCGTCTTATAGATATCTAGACCAATTCCGGGATTCGTATTCAGCCGGCTGATAGAGTTCTTATCCGTATAAAACTGAACATCCGCAACTTCTCCCAATTCCACGTAAGAAATTCCTGCTCCGGGACTAGAGGGAAGGAAGAGCTTCGTTCTGCGAATTTCCTCCAGATTGCTAAATTCCCCGACCACGCGAACCATCTGATCCTCGCCATCCATCGTAACACTGCCTACAGGAGCAGCAACATGATTAGCTTGGATCAATTGCTTTATCTCTGCAGGAGATAAGCCGTATGTATTTAGCGCATCCACTTTAGGATAGATCTTGACCAGCTGCTGGTAGTCTCCAGTCGTTTCTACTTTTTCTACTCCATCAATAGACTCAAGCTCTTCCAGTAAAGTATCCTTAACCAGTTCATTAAAGGCATCATCTGAACGAGTACGTTCTCGATTACTAATGGCCAAATAATACATGGCTTGGCTTGCCGTCGACTCGGTTCGAATCTTAGGACGAGTAGCAGCCTCAGGCAGTTTAACATCATTAATCTTCTTCTCCATGTCATCGCGAACTTTATCCGCATCAGCTCCAGAGCTCAACCAGGCCACAAGAGTAGAATGATTATCGCTCGACGTGGATTCCAGCGTTTTAAGACCTGCCGTGTTGACAATCGCCCGCTCTAACGGCTTCGTCACATCCTCCAGAACATCTTCTGGAGATGCATTGGGGTAGCTTGTTGAAATGACAATTACACCGAAGTTTACATTCGGCTCACTCTCCACTTTCAAGGAAGTGGCTGCCACGACTCCGCCTAGGGTGATTAAGATCGTAATAATAATAACCGCAGCGGAATTCCTTAAAGAAAATTTCGTAAGAAACTCCATATGAAATTGACCCTCCCGTTTCCTGGGTATAAGTGCTCACAGTTTGGTATTATATACCAATACTTATTGCTAATAAACTCCAAAATTGTAAAGTTTTCTTTAGATTAAGTATAAAACGGGAGGGTTTTACTAGCTATTCGTCAGCAGCATGATTTTCCTCTCCGACTTAAGACGGAGAAACAGGTTTAATCCTTAATAATATAAGCAGTCCGATCGCGACTAGAATAATTAATGAACCTAGTGCCACTCTACTGGCCAAGTTGCCGGTTTCTGCAAGCAAGAGGGTGATGGTTCCATACAGCGCGGGCCCAAAAATGGAGGAAACTTTTCCGGAGAACGCAAATAAACCAAAGAATTGCCCTCTTTTTTCTTCCGGGGTTAGCTCGATAATAAAGGTTCGAGAAGTGGCCCACATCGCTCCCATCGCTACCCCGTAAAGACTTCCTGCAATCCAGAACATCAGCTGGTTAATCGCCAAAGTTGCCAAGGCAATAGCCAGCATCAGAATAACAGCTACCCATGCCACCGCTTTTTGGGAACCAATTGCCCGATTGACGAAGCCAAACAAAAACGACCCCACAATGGCGGTAATCGTAGATACTAAATAAAGGAGAATAAACTGGCCTGTAGTAAAACCAGCTATCGTTTTGGCATAGATCGCCATCATCGCAATTGCGGTGGCAATGGCATCATTAAAAAAGAAGTACGCGATCATAAACAGCCAGATGGAACGATAGGCTTTCGCCTCACGCAAGCTTTCAACAATTTCCTTGTATCCGCTAAAGAATGACTTGGAATTCTTGTTGGCTCTTACAGGCTCCTTATAGAGAAACATCATAGGAAGAGAAAACACCAAAAATAGCAAAGCTGAAGGAATGAAGGCCCAGTGGTATTGGTCTCCGATGAAAGGGTAGATTCCAAGTCCAATTAATGTCCCCACATACCCTAGAGCAACGCCGAATCCTGATACAATCGGCGTCCTTTTTTCATCTTGCACCAGATCTGGTAGCATCGCGTCATAGAAAATCAATGATGTGTTATAAAAGAACTTGGCGACCATAAAGAAAAAAATCACCATTACAATAGAAAAGGGAAGACCCCATAAGGTAAGTGAATCATCCCAACCCGCAAAAACCCCCATGAGTAAGGTAGCCGCTATACAGGCAAGTGTAAAAGGAACTAAGTAGGCCTTCTTCTTGCCTGACCGATCAATCATCACGCCAATTAAAGGAGAAAAAAGAACAATAAATAAGCTGGCAATGGCATTGGCATAAGAAATAAAGGTGCTTGCTAGCTGATCTAGCACTTCATTGCCGCCAATCACTTGCTGCATGTAAAAAGGAAAAAAGATGGTTATCACATTCGATGTAAAAATCGTGTTGGCTAGATCATACAGCGCCCAAGAAAAAATCGGCATGGTAAACAAAAGCTTCTTGTTCGGTAAACCAAGCTGGGTTTGCATAAGAGTCATCTCCTCTTAAAATTGTAGGAAGAACACAAAAAAGCTGATAGATATCAGCTTTTCAACGTTTTCTCCATGTCCAATAGGATGATTAGGCGTCGGTCCATCTTCGTGACACCCTGGATGTATGTAGATTCTATACCACCCACAACGGTAGGCGGAGGTTCAATTTCACTTCGTTTAATATCGGTAACATCACTGCAGCTATCCACTACAATGCCAACCTCAATTTCTCCTACACTTAATACAATAATGCGCGTATCTTCATTGTATGCCTCCAAAGGAAGACCAAAACGCTTCCGAAGATCAATTAAGGGGATAACGGATCCACGCAAATTCATGACCCCGATGATATAGTCATTGACATTCGGCACACGAGTGACATCCGTCATTCTTTCAATTGAATTAACTAACGAAACGTCAACTCCATAGTCCTCTTCGTTGATACGGAATATGACAATTTTCATTAAGTCATCTCTAGTTTCCATTATTGCTTCGGATGCTTGAGCCATGCTTCTCTCCCCTTCTCCAACTGACTTGAACTTCTTTCATTTTACTACGAATATGGGGTTAGGGATAGCTTCAAGCCAGGCTAAAAAAAAACGCCAAGATAAGCGCTCATTTGTTCCAATTCTTCCTATATAGATAAACACCCAAAATAAAATATAATGCCGATAGAACATAAGCGAAAGCCATCAATGCAGTGAGGTCCACTTGTATCACCACCTTTATACCTTATATCTATGGCGGTTTAGTGACCGTTCATGCCAAAAAGAAAAAGCACCTCATGAAAAAGATGCTCTATCTAAAGTATCGGTTATGATCGTTTAGTCTTTTTTCCATCTCTCTTTCCAGCTCATCCGTTAAAGGGTGACACTGATTGATTTTTGAATTCGTATAGGATGAAGAATACATAAAACCTATACCGAAAATGATGAGAAACAATATGATGGACCCAACCATATTCCATACCTCCTTTTAGTATAGAATACGTCAGGCAACCAATCATTTCTAACGATTGTTTTCTATCATTCCCATCGAAAAAACTGATAGGTTGAACAATTGAAAAAGAGGCCTCCCACAAGTTAAGTCAACTTATGAGAGGCCTCTATAATGATATGTGGTTCAAACCACCATCTAAACTTTCAAAATCCCTGGGGATCTTGGGCTGATTACATCATGCCGCCCATTCCGCCCATTCCGCCCATGCCACCCATATCAGGCATTCCGGCACCTTTTTCTTCTGGCTTATCAGCAATTACAGCTTCCGTTGTTAAGAACATAGCCGCAACAGATGCTGCGTTTTGAAGAGCAGAACGAGTTACCTTCGCAGGGTCAACGATACCAGCTTCGATCATGTTAACCCACTCGCCAGTAGCAGCGTTGAATCCTACTCCGTCTTTCTCATTCTTCAAGCGCTCAACGATAACGGATCCTTCCAAACCAGCGTTAGTCGCGATGATGCGAACTGGCTCTTCAAGAGCACGAAGTACAATGCGAGCACCAGTAGCTTCGTCGCCTTCTACTTGAACCGCTTCTACAGCTTTAACTACGTTGATTAGAGCTGTACCACCACCGGATACGATACCCTCTTCAACTGCTGCACGAGTAGCGTTCAAAGCATCTTCAATGCGAAGCTTCTTCTCTTTAAGTTCGGTTTCAGTAGCAGCACCAACCTTGATAACCGCAACTCCACCAGCTAGCTTAGCCAAACGCTCTTGAAGCTTTTCTTTATCGAATTCAGATGTAGTAGTTTCAACTTGAGAACGGATTTGCTTCACGCGTGCATCGATGTTAGCCTTGTCTCCTGCACCTTCAACGATCGTTGTGTTTTCTTTAGAAACTACAACGCGTCCTGCAGTACCTAGGTGTTGGATGGTAGCAGCCTTAAGATCTAATCCAAGATCTTCCGTGATAACTTGACCGCCAGTCAATACAGCGATGTCTTCCAACATAGCCTTACGACGATCTCCAAATCCAGGAGCCTTAACAGCTACAGCTGTGAAAGTTCCGCGAAGCTTATTTACAACTAGAGTTGCAAGAGCTTCCCCTTCAAGATCTTCAGCGATGATCAACAATGGCTTACCTTGTTGAACAACCTTCTCCAATACAGGAAGGATTTCTTGAATGCTAGAGATCTTCTTATCCGTGATCAAGATGTAAGGATTGTCAAGAACAGCTTCCATCTTGTCAGTGTCCGTGATCATGTAAGGAGATACATATCCGCGGTCGAACTGCATACCTTCAACCACATCTAGTTCTGTATTGAATCCTTTGGACTCTTCTACAGTGATAACGCCTTCCTTACCTACTTTTTCCATAGCTTCTGCGATCAATTGGCCGATTTCATCATCAGCAGCAGAGATAGCAGCAACTTGAGCGATAGATTCTTTTGTTTCTACCGTCTTGGAGATGTTCTTGATTTCGTCTACAGCTGCACGAACAGCTTTTTCGATACCCTTGCGGATAACCATTGGGTTAGCTCCGGAAGTTACGTTCTTCAATCCTTCACGGATCATCGCTTGAGCCAATACAGTTGCTGTTGTTGTACCGTCACCAGCTACATCATTAGTCTTAGTAGCAACTTCTTTAACTAGTTGAGCACCCATGTTTTCGAATGCATCTTCTAGTTCGATTTCTTTCGCGATGGTTACACCATCGTTAGTGATTAGAGGAGAACCGAACTTCTTCTCAAGAACTACGTTACGGCCCTTTGGTCCAAGAGTTACTTTAACTGCGTTAGCTAGAGTATCCACACCGCGAAGCATAGAGCGGCGAGCTTCTTCACTGAATCTAATATCCTTTGCCATGTTAAAATGCCTCCTTCTTTTATATGTAATCCGAATCTATTTTTTATTGAACGATAGCTAGAATGTCGCTCTCGCGCATGATTAACAATTCTTTGTCGCCGTACTTTACTTCAGTACCAGCATACTTGGAGAAAATTACTTTATCTCCTTCTTTAACTTCAAGAGCAACGCGCTCTCCGTTTTCGATACGTCCAGTACCAACAGCTACAACGCGACCTTCTTGAGGCTTTTCCTTTGCTGTGTCTGGTAGAACGATACCGCTTGCTGTTGTTTCTTCCTTAGCAATTGCTTCAAGAACTACACGGTCACCTAATGGTCTTAACACTGTGAAACACCCTCCTTAAGGACATTTGCGTTTTTGTTTTATTAGCACTCATTCACCATGAGTGCTAACACATTTATAATAATAGTCATTTTTCCCCAACTTTGCAAGCCCCTAGAACAGATTTTTTTGATAAAAATTTGTGCAGGTAATTTACCTTTCCCATCCTTTCCGAAGGTGGGGGGTTGCATACTTGGGAGGGGAAGAAATATACTGAGGGCACCCCGCCCAGAGTGAAGGCTAGCCTCGATCAAACTGCACTTGAAGTATTATAGCTGGTTATTTCTGGAGATTGGGTCGTTTTCGGGATGCTTTTTGGCTCAGAGCCTGAGTGAGCATCCATTTCAGCCCAAAAATAGAGCAGTTTTTTCGCATTTTCAAAGAAACTAGTGTGATTCCTGACCACTAGCAGCTTCTCGCTTGAGCCAAATCCCGTTTGCTCACGGATGATCGTCAGATGCTCACGAACACATGACCGTTGCTCACGATTTCACTCCGGATGCTCACATACGTGTAATCATTACAGCTAATTCCTCCACTTTGGTCACGAATCCAACCCTCTTGCTCCCAAACCGGTAATCATTCCAAACAGGCCAGCCTGCCCCGTCCTGCCTCAGCTAGCCCTGCCCCCGCCCGCCTCAACCAACCCACCAACAAAAAAGAAGAGGCCACCTTCTCCTCTCCTTAATCATCCGTTTTAATCAGAGCGAACTCTTCTTCTTCTTCCCATTCTTTATCTTTTTCTTTTTGCTTGCGATAAACCCATTTTGACAGCCAGATACTGATCTCGTAAAGGATGACCAACGGAATAGCCACCAGGATGTTGGAAATAAAATCTGGTGGGGTGATCAAGGCTGAGATAACCACGGAAAGGAACAGCGCATATTTGCGGAACTTCACTAGAATCATCGGATTGAGCACCCGAATAGTGGTGAGAAATAGAATAATGACGGGAAGCTCAAAGAGTAAGCTGACCGGTACAATGAGATTGAACATGAACTGAAAGTAATGGGTCAGCCCATACGTCTCTTCCGCCCCCAAGGCGTATGTAAAGTTCGACATGAACCCGATAATCATAGGAAAAAGAATATAATACCCAAAGGAAATCCCTAATAGTAGCAATAGGAAAGCAAAAGGAATATATAGCAGCAGCGCTCTACGTTCGAGCTCTGTAAGGCCAGGTGACATAAACCGCCAAACATGATACAGGATAACCGGAAGCGTCAGCACGAGGGCAATCACAAACGCCACCTGCATATAGATCCGCAACGCATCCGTAAAACCGAAGACGTGCCAGGAAATATTGCTTGCAGCCGGATCGTTTTTCATATATTCGACTACCGGTTTAGCTGATATAAAGCCAATTACCATGAACAGAATAAAGCATACGATGACCCAAATGAGCCTTACGCGAAGCTCAGAAAGGTGTTCAATCATGGACATTTCTTTATCATTCATCTTCTTCCACGACCACCGGTTCATTTTTTTTCAAAAAGTAGACAAGAGACTGAAGTTCAACGCTCAGATCAATGTAATGAATCTTAATCTCGTCTGGAACCTGAAGTCTAGTCGGAGTGAAATTCAAAATCCCCTTAATCCCCGATTTGACGAGCTGATCCGTCACATCTTGGGCAGCCTGCACGGGGACAGTTAAGATCGCCACAAGGACTTCCTCTTCCTTTACGACCTGGTTAAAGGAGTTCATCCCATAAATGGGAATGCCGTTAATCCGCTGGCCGATCTTCGCGGGATCACTGTCAAAGGCAGCGACGATCATCGCGTTGTTTTTCAAAAAGTCATATTGCAATAAGGCTGTACCCAAGTTCCCTACTCCAACGAGAATAACATGGGTAGTTTCATCCTGCTTTAAAAACTCTCGTAAAAACTGGATGAGATATTCTACATCATAGCCATAGCCTTTTCGTCCTAAGGCTCCCAAATAAGAGAGATCTCTCCGAATCGTCGCAGGGTCAATATTGAGGGAACGGCTAAGTTCGGCCGATGATACCCTCACAATGCCAAGTGACGAGAGCCGGTCTAGGTAACGATAGTATATAGGAAGCCTTTTGGCCGTTACCTTAGGGATTACTTGATCCATAACACCACCTCCTTATCGATTAAATGTTAGCAAGAGTGATAGCCTCCATACCCTAAGGAGGTAATATCCCGCTCAACAATTTTCTCTCCTGCAAGAATTCGAGGCAAGAAAACATCAAATGAGGTATAAGGATCATGCATGACACATCCTGGCAGTCCTAAGATAGGCGTATCACCGTAATAGGCAACCATAAGCATGGAGCCTGGGAGCATGGGGGTTCCATAGCGAACGACATTCGCCCCTATCCCTTTAATCGCACCTGGCGTGCGGTCATCCGGGTCCACAGACATTCCGCCTGTCACAAGAATCAGATCTGCCTTTTTCTCTAGGAAGTACCGGATTTCTTGCTGTATATGCTCCGTATCATCATCGGCAAACCGCTGCTCGATCACTTCCGAGCCGAACGCTTGGATCTTTTCCCGTACGGCAGGGCCAAACTTATCTTGGATTCTGCCGGTAAACACCTCACTGCCTGTTGTTACGATTCCTGCCTTCATCTTCTGAAAGGGTTTAACCCGCAGAGCCGGTCCTACCGCTGCCAACGCTTCAACCGCTTGAATCTTGGTTTCATCAATGATGAGGGGAATGGGACGAACCCCGGCAAGAGATTGACCTGGACGCACAATCACGTTATCTACTAGTGTGGAAACGGAAATTTCTTCAATTTCATTCGCTTGATGAACGATATCCGCATCCACTTTAAGTAAGCCATGAATGGTAGACTTAAGCGTTACTTTTCCTTCAACGGGTTCAGTTAGCTGAATATTCTCGCCGGAAAGGGCCCTAGCCATTCGCTCTGCCCCTTCATTTTCATGCAAGAAGCCATCAGGAATGTCCAGCACGTAGATGTGCCGTTTTCCAATATCCAACAGCTGCGGGATATCTTCTTCGGTAATGACATGGCCTGCCTTAAAGGCTCTTCCCTTAAACTCGCCGGGCAGAATGCGGGTTAAATCATGGCCAAGCTTCATGCCGACAGCCTGTTCAACATGTATTTCTTTTAGGTACGTTGGCTTCACCAAGTTTCCTCCCTTGTCATTGAACCTACGCCCGTGTTGCCATGAATGATATTGATCGCATGAGGAATCTGATCGCAGATTGCCGTGAAGCATTCTTCAACTCCCTTAGGGTTGCCTGGAAGATTAATAATGAGGGTGTTTCCTCTGGTTCCACAAATCGCTCTCGTAAGCATGGCTCGACGAGAATTAGCAATGGCGGCTCTTCTCATTTCCTCTGCTAATCCAGGAACATGACGATCAATGACTCCTTCGGTTGCTTCAGGCGTCACGTCTTCCGGGCTTAACCCGGTACCCCCTACGGTAAACAGCAAATCAACACGCTCTCTATCCGTCAATTCAATCAGATTTTCTCTTAGCATTTCAATGTGATCCGGAGACAACCGGTGGATATATATTTCGCTATTCAGGTGAACCTTCAGCAATTCAACGAGCTTCACAACGCTGTCATTTTCTCTTTCTCCGCGATAGATGGAATTACTAGAAGTTAAAACTGCAACTTTATATTCAGACATGTACATCCTCCTAATGAAAAATAAAACACGAATCCCTTTATATTGTACATTATTTCACAACGTACATCCATCCCCGGTCTGTGACCAGGATATCCACACGATGATCATGCTCGTCCATCGGCACTTCCTCAATCACTTGTTCGTCAAAGCAAAGCGCCGCCAATTTAGGACATGGAGAAAGTTTGGAGAGGAAGCGATCATAATATCCTCCTCCATAGCCGAGTCTCCCCCCCATTCGGTCAAAGGCAACACCTGGCATAAAAACGAGGTCTATTAAGGCAATGTCCGCCTTTATAGCTCGATCCGGATTCGGTTCCAAAATCCCGTAAGGACCCTCTTGAAGCTCCTCCCAGCCTGAAAACAAGTAAGGGATCATCTCTCTCGATTGAGGAATCGTCTTGGGAATAGCCACTTTTTTTCCGTCCTGTATAGCGATAGATAATAGCTCTTTAATTTGGGGTTCATCTCCAAAGGGAACAAAAGAAAAAATATAGTTTGCC
This sequence comes from Ammoniphilus sp., assembly GCA_041640415.1. GTDB lineage: Bacteria > Bacillota > Bacilli > Aneurinibacillales > RAOX-1 > YIM-78166. Next base: position 17,716 of record JBEQAI010000023.1, read on the forward strand.
GTTTGATAAAACGGGGTCATTAGCATCGTTTCTACGATCTGTTTTGACTTGGTAGCACGCATAGGAGGGTCTATCTCGCTCCTCCTGGATAGTATTTCCTTCCTCAGCTCTTTCTTGCCCATCAACTGGTCTTCCTCCCTTCCCCATCACCTTTCGAAGCGGAATATGGTACACTAGACTGTATAATATTTAGAGGTGACATCCATGATTTTATTACAAGCAGTTGATATTTCCAAATCGTTTGCTGCTGAACCCATTTTGAGTGGAATCAACCTGCAAATTCAAACCGGAGAGCGCATTGGACTCGTGGGAGTGAATGGTGCAGGGAAATCCACGTTACTCAAGATTATTACAGGACAATTGCTTCCTGATAGCGGAGATATTCGAAAAGGGAAAGATGTTGTATTAGGCTATTTAGCTCAGGATAGCGGACTGGAATCGGACAAAACCATTTGGGAAGAAATGATCGCAACCTTCGCCTCGCTGCGTGCGATGGAATCCGAGCTGCGTGCACTAGAAGCCAAAATGGGCCAAGTTCTTCCTGAAAAAGAATATGAACAGCTGCTCGCCCAGTACTCGGCTCTCTCCGACCGTTTCAAGGAAAAGGGCGGATATCAATATGAAGCCAATATCCGCAGTATCCTTCATGG
>JBEQAI010000024.1:0-17962 GCA_041640415.1 Ammoniphilus sp.
TTTCTTATGTTCAATAGCTTGACTTGCTAGGCGCTCAGGCACGCCATGAAACAAATAAAGCTGCACAAAGTAATCCACTGCACGATGTAATCTTTCTTCATCACGGCGAACGAACATCTCGCTTAAAGGATGGCAATATAGCCTTGCTCCGTTGATCTCCTGGATCCTAGCAGCAAGGCCATAGTGGTCAATATGATGATGCGTGAGCAAAATCTGGTCAATATCCCTTGGAGTCAATCCATAGGCTGCCAGCCCCCTCTCCAAAGCAACCCAAGCCTCGGGCGTGTTAGGGCCAACATCCACTAAAGAAACAGCATCCCCCAAAAGCAAATAAATATTAACATCCCCAACGGCAAAGGGGGTAGGGATGATAATTTGCTCCAGACGTTCCTTCTTGCTTAGTGTTACCATGTGATCACCTCCATCGTCTAAATGACTGAATAATCATTCATTTAGTATATTATACCATATTTCTCTCCATGTTGCCCTGGGAAATTATTTAGAAGTGTATTTCCCTCTCCACTAAGGAAGATTATACATACGCCATGAAGAAAGGAGGACGTTAGTCTGATGGACCCCAAAGAGAATCCTGCCATTTCCCTTCACCACTATAACAGTGTAAGGGACGCTCATGAATTAAAAGAAGGACGCGTGGAGGGCTTAAATGTATACGAAGCCCTGCTTCGTCCCCATGAGACAACCGCCGCTGCGAAAAAAAAATAGAGGGGGAAACCCCTCCTAATAGCGATGAAATTCTTCCGGTGTATCGAAGTCCAGTTCATTATCGAAGTAATAATTTAGCTTGCCGTCAATGTCTAAAGTCTGATCAACAGCCTGGATCATCTCATTTAAGAATACGGCTGCAGAATCTCCTGTTTTTAATGAGGCATTGGTCACATACGGAACATTGTCATCGCCTAATGTAATGGTCATGTTGAAGTGCTTATTCACCAGCTCGACTATGGTTTCCATCAGGTTCTCTTTTGTAGACATCCTATCTACCCCTAACCTTCTATTTGGCTTAGTATGCCACGTTCATTCTTTTAATATAAAAACTTCGACTTGTTGAACGCCGTATTGCATGATATTACGCCTGGACTGGTTAATAAAGATGTCAATCTTATTACCCTTAATGGCCCCTCCCGTATCTTCCGCCACCGCGAGGAATCCGCCAGATGGCAAATAAGGACTCTTATATCCTGTCACAAAAAGCTTTGTTCCTAGTTTAATGACCTTAGGATCCACGGCCACCATACCAAAAGCGACTCGTTTCCCTGTGGCCGTCCGTGAACCCACATGGGGACCATAAGCCGTTGAGCGCATGGAAAGCTTCTTGGAATATTCATAGCTGCGGCCTGAAACGGAAACCACCTTTTCGCGAAGGGGAGGAGGTGGCCCGAAGGCCATCCGGTCCAATAAAACGGCCACTTCTGCTCTCGTGGCTTTCTGTTGGGGGTTAAATCGTTGTTCCCCACTCCCTACGATCCAATGATGCTCTGCAGCAAAGGATACAGCTGAATAGGCCCAATCGCTTATCTCCTCATCGTCTAGGAATTTCTTTGGTTGCTTTACAGGTTTTATTGGCTGTTTGAGACGGGTAGCAATGGCCACCATTTCTTCCCTTGTCAAAAAGCCATAGGGATCAGTCCAGCTGGGATTCGTTCCCTTTAAGAGCTGGTGTTGCAAAGCAATCGTGACCTCCTCATAATAGGGATCTCCTTTTTCATAGTTCCTAAAGACTTGATGGGTCACTATATTTTTACCCTTTAGATTCAAAATCTGCACGATCATCGCCAAAAACTCCACTCGGGTGACATTCTCCGACGGTCGAAAACGCGTCCCCTCCAATGGCAGCAGTTTTTTTTCATCCAATCGCATGAGACTCGATTTTGCCCATCGGGCTTCATCAACATCCGTGATGGCGGCGGCCTGAAACGGCACAAAATAAACCAGCATTAAGACGAGTATACCCAATCTCAACTTCATTCCTCCTCTAAACTCTAGATGCACACTGTCCATCTATATGTCGAAAAAACAAAGTTTAGAATGAAAAAAAGCTTAGGTAAATTACCTAAGCTTTTGCTTCATCTCGTGCAGGAAGTTGAGGGCCTGCAGCGGTGTCATATTAATGAGATCGACTTCTTTTAGCTCTTTTAACCACTTATCCTGCTTGCGCTTAGGATCTTCTGGTGGCTTCACAGGGGAAGTTTCCTGTACTGCGAATAAATCGAGCTGAAAGTGGGCTCGCTCCTGCGGGACTGCAGCTGAAGCCGATTCTTTATAGCCGGTAAGCAACTGCTGGGCTCTTGTCACAATATCATCAGGCAAACCTGCTAACCTGGCGCAATAGATGCCATAGCTTTCATCCGTGGCCCCTCGCTTAAGCTTACGGAGAAAGAGGACATTGTTTTCTTTTTCTTGAACCGCCATATGATAATTTTTTACGCCTGGCAACAGCTCTTCCAGAACGGCTAGTTCATGGTAGTGAGTAGAAATCAATGCTTTGCACCCTACATGATGGTGTAAATATTCAATGACGGCCTGAGCGATGGACATCCCATCATGCGTTGACGTTCCCCTTCCAATTTCATCGATAATGACGAGACTATTGGACGTTGCTTCTGTCGTCATGAGTTGGATATCTTTCATTTCCACCATAAAGGTGCTTTGCCCGCCTACGAGATCATCCGCCGCACCGATACGAGTAAAAATGCGGTCGACAACAGCCAGACTGGCCTCTTTGGCAGGGACGAAGCTTCCTGCCTGAGCCATGATCACGATGAGGGCCAATTGGCGCATATAGGTACTCTTTCCCGCCATATTAGGTCCTGTAATCAGCAATATTCTCTGGTCGGTATGGTCCAATAGCGTATCGTTTGCGATAAAAGACTCGTTCTTCAGGACGCGTTCGACCACAGGATGTCTTCCCTCTCGAATGGCGATTGTAGAATCGTCTGAAAATCTGGGTCTGACAAGTCGGTATTCTTGAGCAATTTGAGCGAAGGAACACAAAACATCCAGAGAAGACACCTGCTTCGCTAATTCCTGCAAACGTACGGTTTCTTGCGCTACCTGCGTACGGATATCTAGGAAAAGCTGGTATTCCAGCTCTGTTAATTTTTCTTCCGCCTCTAAGATCAGGGCTTCCTGCTCCTTTAATTCAGGGGTCACGAACCGCTCCGCATTCGCCAGCGTCTGTTTCCTTTCGTATCTCCCTTCTGGCACGGAAACTAAATTAGCTTTCGTAATCTCAATATAATAGCCAAAAATTTTGTTATAGCCGATTTTTAGAGATTTAATCCCTGTTGCTTCCCGTTCTTTTTGCTCCAATTGGGCAATCCACTTCTTTCCCTCTCGACTGACCAGCTTAAGCTTATCCAAATACTCGTCATATCCCTCTCGAATGATCCCGCCTTCTTTTAGGGAGATCGGAGGATCTTCAGAAATCGCTTGAGAGATAAGCTCCACGATATCGTTACATTCGTCAAGTTGGCTTATAAGTGCATGAAGCCCGACCGGCAGATGTTCTTCTCCCCTAAATAAGGACTTTATCAAAGGAATATAGGCCAGAGAGCTTTTCAGATTGGCCAGGTCCCTAGCATTTGCGTTTCCATAGGAGATGCGCCCTGCCATTCGTTCAAGATCATAAATAGACTTGAGATAACTTCTTATTTCCTCACGAAGCATCAATTTCTCGGATAAGTATTCGACCGCATCCAAGCGCTGCTCAATGCTCTGCTGTCTAGCCAATGGCTTGTCCACCCATTTCCGCAGCAATCTGGCTCCCATGGGAGTAAGCGTCTGATCTAGGTACCAAAGCAAGGAACCTTTCTTGGACTGATCCATCAAGGTTTCAACCAGCTCTAAATTTCTCTTCGAGTGATGATCAACCGTCATATATTCAGATGAGCTATAAAGGTCAATCTTCTGAATATGTCCGAGCGTTCTTTTTTGTGTAGCATGAAGGTAGGATAACAACATCCCTACATTTTTCCAGAGAAGAGAAAGGCTCGTGTCTTGAACATGAAACTGGCTCTTAACGAAACGCGCAAGTGTCTCCTCCTCTAGGGAAGGCAAGGATTGAATGGCACGTATCCCCATGGCGTAAAACTGATTCCGCAGCTCCTGCTCACATGGACTGTCGCTAATCAGGATCTCTTTTGGCTGGTAGGATAATGCCTCTCCGACGAGTCCGTGAAGGCTATCCACCGTTGTAGCGTGGAAATGCCCCGTAGAAATATCACAAGCCGCTAAGGCAAAGTGATCCTCCTGCATCCAAACCGCGACTAGATAATTGCTCTCCCGATCTGTCAGCATCTTGCCTTCCATCACCGTTCCAGGAGTCAGGACGCGGACAACCTCCCTTCGCACCACGCCTTTGGCTTCTTTCGGATCTTCCACTTGCTCGCAGATCGCGATTTTATAGCCTTTTTGCAGTAAGGCTTGAAGATAGCCCTCAACCGAATGATAGGGGACTCCGCACATGGGAATCTTTTCTTCCCCTCCTCCCTCACGTCCAGTCAGGGTTATCTCCAATTCACGAGAGGCTTGAATGGCATCTTCAAAGAAGAGCTCATAAAAATCTCCTAAACGAAAAAAAAGAAAGGCATCTGGATAGTCTGCCTTAATAGATAAGTATTGCTCCATCATCGGTGTATATTTAGCCATGCGAATTCCTCTCCTACTTCAGTAAATCCTCCCTATTATATCATAAAACGAGTGATTTTCTTCTGGAATAAGGGGGGAGTTGCCACGCGACACGGATGTCCTTAAATTCATCCCACTCTTCCATCCGGAAGATGCTATCCTTCAGAGGATTAATATATTTATGGTACTTAAAATAAGCTGGAAGCTTTTCTAGATTGCCCCAGATCGAACGAACAGCCGATAGCATCACATCTTTATTACCTTCATAGAAGGCCTTTTGAATCGACGGATTCAAAACAGGCAGCTGATTTAACTCGGTGTAGGATTCTGCAATGACCTTGGCCAGAGAAAGAACGCCTTTGGTCACGCGTGGAGATACGAGCCAACTTGGAAGAGTTCGATACTCAAAGCCTCCGTGAAATTGCATTCGAAAATCTCCCAAGAAGCCATACTTCGGTCTTCGGGCTAATGAATGTTGATTCTCTAAAAGCATCAAGGGAAAAGCGAGATAGGAGTCTAAGGCGCGCAAAAAAGAAGAGTTGACCTTGGTTTGACTAAAGTGAATGTGGCCTCCAATAGGGTACCCCTTAACAGGCATGCCTCCCGCTAGCCACTCAATCGATGAACTGGCAATTTTCCTTTCAGCCAACAACATGGCTTTATAAAGATTGACGGTTAATTGGCGGGGCTCTGCGGAGGGTTCTGGGCGCAATTCGGCCAGTGGATGCTGTCTTCTGTTTTGGTTAATGGATATATTATCGCAGCCTACCCTCCCCTTTTTGCCAAAAAATCGAGAAGCTAGAACCATTTTTCCGCTGGCTTGATTCCGAAACATGAATTCCGGATCGGCTCCTAATATGACAGGCTTAGGGGCTTTAGGTTTATACTGGACTACATACTCGCGAATCGCTCGCGCAAACTTCAATGCAAGACCCTCATTTAACCTAGGAGTCGGTGTGATATCCATGACATTAATTGATCCATTGAGTCCGATGGCAATCAAGACACCTCCAAAATCCAGCCCCGCAGCATAAAGGCTGCGTACTGCAAGCCGACAGACTTTACGGACCTCTCTTATGCTTGGGTTGATCTTGATTTCCTCATACGTATCATCCGAGTTCGCTGAAATTTCATTGGTAAGCCATACTTTTCTTCCTTTCGAACGATACAGTCCCAGCTCCTGCTGTTGAAAAACAGGAACAAAATACCTTCTTACGGTCGCTACTTTCTTAGCTGGATTCCTGCTATCCAAAATGGGAATTCCGTTCCAGCTTAACAGATCCAGCATAAGGCTGCGATTCGATACATTAGATAAACCTTCTGCTCCGTTCAGTACATGCTTGCTCGGATCTTGTGTTGAGAAAGTACTGACTCCCCATTGAATCACGATATCGGGATCTTCACTAGGCAGGGTGGTGCCGCTTGGTAATTTTAAATGGGATAGTAATGGGGCTAATGAGATCTGCTTAGAATATAACAAGAATGCTGACATTGAACTCTTCCTTTCTCCAACATCAAGGGTACTTCCTTTAATGTTAAGAATACCGCCATTGCTCCATAACAGCATATGCACCTATCCTTTGAGGGTGCAAAGAGAAAATGACGAAAAACAAAAAGGGAGGAAACTCCTCCCTTCCTTAATCAAGGTCGTCAATAAGACCGTCTAGGTCATCAAAGTCTTCTACATCCTCGAGATCGTCAAAGTCAATATCCTTCTCGTTATCATCGCAGCTGTCGCAAACTACAACGCACAGCTTCGTTTCACCGATGACTTCTACGGCAAATTCACTTTCGACTTGCACCAGAATATCACCGCCAGAGGCGATCCGGGCTTCTAGGCAATTTGGCTGTTGCGTGGCTTGCGCATACACTTCCAAACTTCCTCTTGCATTATTATCATAGAAGGAAAGGGGCACGTTTTCGACAAAGGAAACATTTTCCTTAATAACGGCTGTATCCGTATTGTTGTTATACGATACCCAGATTTGCACATCGTAAGAACCAGACACCTCAATCACATCACCTACCTTATCTGCCTCAAAGGTATGGTTAATGATCCAGGCTCCCAAAATGCTCGTAGGTCTTTGTTTTGGGGTAATGGTATGCGTACGCTGTGAGAACTTACGACCTTTTCCACAGACCGCTTTTGTAAGAATTTCACGGCACTGCATTTCTTTATCTGTACTCGGCATTGTTTTTACCTCCTCCATACTGCTTTTCAGTACATTTGTATGCAGGACATTCGTCTAGGGTGCAACATTCACTTTGGCAAAAGTGAAATTCACAAACGTACCTCCAAACCTTAAATGATTTTTCTATATTTACTTCAGCCTATGCAGGTCATTCGTCTAGCGTTCTTCTTACTTCATCTCAGAAAATGAAAGAGAGCACAGGACTGGTGTCCTTGTGCTCTCTTACTCGCCTTTATCCGATTAGCAGCATCCACAATCATCTTCGCTATTACTGGCTTTGGCCTTTGGGTAGCCGGTCTCTCCGCTAAGCGGATCGCCTCCCGTCGCCACAATGATATTCTGGGATACGGTGTTTGCAATGACATTCGTGACCATCTGAAGCAAATCATTGATGTCTATTTGAGTTTGCTTGAATTCCGCAACAAGCGGGATTTCATCAATTTCTTCCTGAAGCTGGTCAATTTCAGCTTCTACTTTTTTTAAGAGTTCAGCACGACCAAGATGTTCTAACGCCACCGCTTCCTTTTGCTTTTTCTTAATGGCGGATATCATCTCCTGGACCTTGTGATTCGCCTTGATTTGCTGCTCTGCTTTTTTATAAAATTCAACTTCGCTGGAATTCGCAATCAGGTCTGCTAGCTCCTTAGCCTTATCCACAATCAAACTGGAATTAATCACTTGCTCGTTCCCCATCCCCATCAAGCCTCCACTTTCGTCATGAGATCCCCATATAGGGTCCATGTTTTTGCCTCTGTAATTTTAACATGGACAAACTTCCCGATACAATCCTTAGGGCCAACAAAGTGGACCAGCTTATTGCTTCTTGTCCGGCCGGAAAGCACCTCGGGGTTATTTTTCGACTCACCTTCAACCAAGAGCTCCACAACCTGACCTGTCAACGCCTCGTTTTTCTCGCGAGCAAGGCGATTCACCACTTCCATTAAGCGATGAAGGCGTTGCTTCTTCACCTCTTCAGGAATGTCGTCTTCCATGACAGCAGCCGGTGTGCCATGTCTGGGGGAATAAATAAAGGTATACGCCGAGTCATATCCCACTTCTTCAACCAAGGACATCGTATCCTGGAATTGCTCTTCCGTTTCCCCAGGGAATCCTACGATAATGTCGGTCGTCAAGACCACATGAGGGATGGCTTTCTTAATCTTGTTTACCAGTTCAAGATACTGCTCTCTGGTATATTTTCTGGCCATTTTTTTCAGGACTTCGGAGTTACCGGATTGAACTGGAAGATGGATATGCTCAACCAGGTTGCCGCCTTTTGCGAGCACTTCAATCAAGTGATCGTCAAAATCACGCGGATGACTAGTGGTGAACCGGATTCTCGGTACGTCTATTTTGGAGATGTCGTCCATTAAGTCCCCAAATAAGTATTTGCGATCGGTTAAGTCCTTTCCGTAGGCATTCACGTTTTGCCCTAATAAAGTGATCTCCTTATAGCCTTGACGGGCCAATTCCCGAACCTCGGAGATCACGTCTTCCGGCAAGCGGCTCCGCTCTTTTCCTCTAGTGTAAGGCACAATGCAGTACGTACAGAATTTATCGCAGCCGTACATGATGTTGACCCAAGCCTTTAAGCCGCCCTGACGAACCTTTGGCATATTTTCAATAACGTCGCCTTCCTTAGCCCAAACTTCAACGACCATTTCTTTGCTGTAAAGGGCGTCCCTTAATAAGATAGGAAGACGGTGAATATTATGCGTACCAAAGATCAAATCCACATGTTGATATTTTTGCAAGATCCGATTCACAACCGATTCGTCTTGAGACATGCATCCGCATACCCCAATGATCATGTCAGGGTTTTCTAGCTTTGCAGCTTTAAGCGCGCCTAGATGACCAAAAACTTTATCTTCCGCATTTTCACGGATGGCACAGGTGTTATACAGGACGATATCGGCTTTTCGCTCATTGTCTGTAGCGCTATACCCCATGTTTTCGAGGATTCCGGCAATGGTTTCACTATCGTGTTCATTCATTTGACATCCAAAGGTGACCAGGCAATACGTTTTATTTTTACCCAATTCCTTGAGCTCATCAGGAACTGGATCAAAGTTAACGACCATGATTTCTTCTTTGCCGCGACGCTTCGCCTCTTTTTGGGAATATCCGACGTCTTCGGCTGTCTTCGGCTTTTTCTTTTTATCCTCTGGGTTAAAGGTGCTCTGGAAATATTGGCTATAATCTTTGTCAGACAATTGTATTCACTCCTTAAGGGAAACTGGATTTCCCCTATCTAAGATCCTCTTCATAGTGTTTACACATTTAACTACCCTATTATAACAAAAGCCACTTAAAAAAAGAAACAGTCACACGATTTGTGACTGCTGCCTTGTTACCTCTCTTTAACTTCAATGATGCGCTTGAGTCCGTTCTTCTCATTCAAGTCCTGCTCCGCTCGCTTTCTGGCATCCTCTTGCGTGTTTGCCAGCATATGACCGGTGATCTGTTTTCCTTCCGTTGTCTCAAATAAGATTTGATATCTGCCCATTCTAATCACCTGTGCCTTTTTGTTTTTTCCGAGTTATATTTTAAATCGAAAATCCTCCGGCGTCCATTCTTTTTTCGCATTGATTGACTAATCTTCAATAAAAGGAGGGGAGGCCCAGACCCGGCTGTACACTTCCGTGCCTGATCGAATCTCCTCATCAAACAATTCCCAGACGTCAAGAACGCGTTCGTAAACCCATCTGGTTTTGTTTCCATTGGTTTCCCATATCTCATCCTCGTATTCTTTACCCCATTGCTGAGCCAAAAGATAAGCTTCATCATCGGAATCCGCCTTAAATAAGACTAAGGTTTCACAATAGGTAGGTAAACTTTCCATTTGCTCTAAGCGAAATAAAACGGCAGTTGAGTACCACATCTCCTAATCCCCCCAATGGCTTAATTTCCGCTACCAAACATTATGCTTACGTTTCCCTAAGCCAGATGGCTCCATGCATTGGCGGATCTTTCAAGGAGTTGGGCCGACGGGGCCGGGTTAAACTATAGCTAGTCCTTTAAGGAGGTGCTTTTCTTGCCAAGTGATATTTTCCGCAACAAGCGTGATTTTGCCCGCGCTGAATTTGCGACTGAATTTTACAAGCCTGCAGGCCGTCCTCGACCTCGTGAAGCGAAATCTCAGGTTCGCCAATATGCGCCTGAACATTATGAGGGTCTGAAAAATAGAAAAATACCAATGCAAAAAAAGCTCACCTAAAGTCTAGAAGAAGAGGAAGGGAAATTCCCTTCCTTTTATGTATGTTTACTTCCGTTTTTCAATGGCTAAAACAAAGGGCGGCTGGTTCTTCGGATTAACATACTGATATTTTAAGACCATATACTCAGGATATGGAAGCTGCTCTACATATTCTTCTACCTTCAACTTTTCTTCTTTCCCTTGGTCATGCCCCCAATAAACCGTTACCACAATGAGACCACCCACTCTAATAAGTTTTGTGGCTCTCTCAAGAGCAGCAAGGGTCGTTCTGGCTTCAGTCGTTAGCGTGTGATCGGATCCGGGCAAGTAACCCAGATTAAAGACCATGACTGATATGGAATTTTCCTCATGCTCCATTTGATCATGTGAGCATTGCCGCAACGTAACCCGGTGGAGTAACCCTTCCTTCTCCAGACGCCGTTCTGTACTTTCAACCGCTTGTCTCTGAATATCATAGGCGTATACATGGCCGGTCTCCCCTACTAAATTTGCCAGAAATACCGTATCATGCCCATTCCCCATGGTCGCATCTATGGCTAGGTCTCCTGCCTTAGTACGTGGTTCAATCAGCTGGTGAACATACTCAGTTATCCGAGGGAACATCCCTGAGCCTCCATGTCTAGATTTTTAAAATTCTTATCCTGCCAAAGATAGAAGACCTGCCCAATAGGGACAGGTCTTATCATTAATTATTACATAAACTCCGCGCAAAGCTTTTCGAATTTAGCTTGCTCTAAGGATAGATCCGCCTTCGCCAATCCTTCTTCCATAAATCCTGGAACAAGAGATTGATAATCCTTTACTTCGGTGTTTTGGTAAATCAATCCACTTACAAGATCATTATGCTCCATTAGAACACGCATCGCTGAGATCTTGTCCGATGGATCATATCCCTCGATATCACTGAGGTTTACTACGTTTTCTTTAAACCAGTCGTACGTATTAACCTTATTGAAAGTTACACAAGGGCTGAATACGTTAACGAGAGAGAAACCTTTATGGTTGATGGCTTTCTCAATAATGTCAGTCATTCCTTTAAGATCACTAGACATCGTTTGAGCGACGAAGGTTGCCCCAACAGAAAGAGCTAGCTGCATAGGAGAAACCGCTGCTTCAATGGCCCCCTTTGGAGTGGACTTCGTGACAAATCCAGTCCCGCTTCGAGGTGAAGTTTGGCCTTTGGTTAATCCATAAATTTGGTTATCCATTACAATGTACGTAACGTCGATGTTTCGGCGGATAGAGTGAACCGTGTGGCCCATCCCGATCGCAAAACCGTCTCCATCCCCACCGGAAGCGATAACGGTAAGTTCACGATTCCCCATTTTTACCCCTTGGGCAATCGGAAGCGCACGTCCGTGAATTCCGTGGAAACCGTAGGAATTAATATATCCGGAAATACGTCCGGAACAGCCGATACCAGAAACGACTGCTAAATTTTCAGGCTCTAGTCCAACATTCGCGGCAGCACGTTGAATGGCAGCTTGAACAGAGAAGTCTCCACAACCAGGGCACCAGTTTGGCTTGACATTGTTACGAAAATCTTTAAATGTTGCCATGACTATAACAACTCCTTACATTCTTTGTAAACGATAGAAGGCAAGAACGGATTACCGTCGTACTTCAATACAGATTTGATCTTGTCATGCGATCCAGTATGAAGCTTAATAAGGCTAGCTAGCTGACCCGTTGCATTGTTTTCTACAACGATGACCGTTTTCGCACGATCAAGGTGTGGCTGTAACTCGTCAGCTGGGAACGGCCAGATGAGACGAACATGTGCTTGGTTAACCTTTAATCCGTCTTGCTCTAGTCGCTCAACTGCTTCTTCAATCGTTCCGCGGGTAGAGCTCATCCCTACAACTAAGACATCCGCTTCTTCATGCTTATCACTAAGAAGGATCGGGTTGGTTACTTTTAGATTTTTAAGCTTATTCATACGCTTATCCATCATCTTTTGACGGTTTAAGGCATCCTCAGAAGGTCGACCGCCTTCATTGTGCTCAACGCCAGTCACATGGTGGATACCGTTCTTCACGCCAGGAATTACGCGTGGAGAGACCAGATCTTCTGTGAACTCATAGCGCTTAAATAAGCCGCCTTCTTGCTCTGGCTGATCTTCTGTTACCAATTTTCCGCGGTTAATGCTGATGCGGTTGTAATCAAGTGGCTCTACAGTCATCTTACCAAGGGACAATTGAAGGTCCGTTAGAAGAATAACTGGCACTTGGAATTCTTCCGCAATGTTGAGACACTCCATGGCATCGTAGAATGCTTCTTCTGCCGTACTTGGAGCAAGCACTACCTTTGGAATTTCTCCGTGTGTACCAAAGATCATAGCATGTACGTCACTCTGCTCTTGCTTCGTTGGCAGTCCAGTGGAAGGACCCCCACGTTGGGTGTTCACGATAACGATTGGCGTTTCTGTCATTCCAGCTAGTCCAATGGCTTCGGATTTCAGAGAAAGTCCAGGACCTGCAGAAGCTGTAATTGCACGTGTTCCTGCATAGTTAGCACCCAAGGTCATCGTTACAGCAGCAATTTCGTCTTCCGTCTGGATTACGGTTCCGCCGAACTCAGGAAGCTTCTTGATCAGATACTCCATAACCTCAGAAGCTGGAGTAATTGGGTATGCAGCCATGAAACGAACTCCACCCGCTACAAACCCAAGAGCAATCGCATCGTTACCGATCATGAACATACGTTTCTTGCCATCCGCAGGCTCTAGCTGGAACTCAGGGATGCTTCCGCCTGCTTCATTATTTATATACTCAGCGCCCTTAGCGATAGCTTCCATATTCTTATCAACGACTTTTTGGCCCTTCTTACCGAACAATTCGGTCACAACTTCTGTAAAAGCTTCAACAGGCAAGCCTAATACCGCGGTCGAAGCGCCCACGGCAACCATGTTTTTCATTAGAGAAGTTCCAAGATCTTCTGCTAATTGTGTGAATGGCACAGAAAACAAACGAACATCCATACCTTCTGGAGCCGTTGGTGTAAATTTACTGTCAGCGATGATTATACCGCCCTTGCGTAATTCGTGAGCATTAACATCAATGGTTTCTTGATCGAAGGCAACAAGGATGTCTAGATCATCGGAGATTGCGCTGATCGGCTTCGTGCTTACGCGCATTTTATTATTTGTATGTCCCCCTTTGATCCGAGAAGAAAAGTGACGATAACCGTACAAATGGTACCCTTGACGGTTTAAGGCAATAGCAAATATTTCACCTGTACTATCAATCCCTTCCCCTTGCTGTCCTCCAACCTTCCATGAAAGTTGACTTAACATGAACTCCACCCCTTCAAACGTGACATCATTTTCTTTCTCAAAACTACATCTACAAGTTTAGCATTTCTTACTTTTAGAAGGAAGAGCATTCCTAGTGTTTAAGCGAAAGCCCACCTATTTTGTAGAAATGTGAACAAATTGTTAAGCTTTTTTAACCGTCTCCATTGTAGTCCTATCTTCAGAAAAATGCAAGCAATTTTCCAAAAGTAAAAATGCAACCCACAATCTTCTATTTTAACCAAGTATATCCAAAAATAATCGATTCCAATTCCCGCTTAACCATTTTTCTACCTGCTCTTCTTTATAGTGGCTTAATAAGCGGTTAACCAAGTTAGTATAATCTGCCGTATTGCCTAAATCCGTTAAAGTGCTAGAAATTCCATCGAAGTCTGATCCAAAGGCAATATGATTTTCACCGCCCAAAGAAAGCGCATGATCCAAGTGTCGTAACAAATCAGTGATGTTCTTCTCCATTTTTCCCGCTACAAAATCAGGAACGAACGTTAAGCCAAGGACTCCGTTTTTCTGGTAAATCGCCTTGATCTGTTCATCGTTAAGGTTTCTTTGGTGATAATGAATACTTTGGCAATTGGAATGGGAGGCAATGAACGGATCTGCTGAAAGCGCTACGACGTCCCAGAAGCCCTTTTCTGACAGATGGGAAACATCGAGGATCATCCCTAACCGATTGCACTCCTTTAGCACTTCTCGACCAAAATGCGATAATCCCCCTGGATTAGGCTCTTCTACCCCATCAGCTGCCTCGTTGCGATAGTTCCAGGTAAAACCTAGGGCTCTTACCCCTAAACGGTACAAGGTGCGCAGATGCAAAATATTGCCCTCTAGCGCATCAGCGCCCTCGAGGGATAATACACCTCCCAAGGGGCCAGCGTTGCCCAGTACACGCTCCATATCTGAGCTTGTGTAAATCGGTACGATTCGTTCTTCTTTTGCAACCTGCTCATAAAAAATATCAATCATCTTTAGCGCTTTCTGGAATCGCAGCTGGGATGGGGTGTCAGGTGAAACAAATAGAGCAAAAACTTGAATAGCTACATTCGCCTGTTTCATGTACTTATATTGCACTTGCAATTGGTCATTATCTTTATAAAAGGATAGTTTTGGATCCTCCATCAGCTTCAGCAGAGCATCGCAATGAGCATCAATGATTTTCATACACATAGCCCCCTTTTAAACACTAAAAAACCTGTTTATTCATGTAGAACAAACAGGTTTTAACCATATATTATCATAGAAACTTATCGAGGCTCTACAATAAGTTTAATGGCCGTACGCTCTTCTCCATCTATTAGGATATCTGTAAAAGCCGGTATGCAGATTAGATCAACACCACTAGGAGCTACAAATCCTCTTGCAATAGCTACCGCTTTAACCGCTTGGTTCAGCGCGCCTGCCCCGATTGCCTGGATTTCAGCAGCACCACGTTCCCGCAGCACTCCAGCAAGCGCACCAGCTACAGAGTTGGGATTGGACTTTGCTGAAACTTTTAATACCTCCATGATCCAGTACCTCCTTGAATGATTGTAAGATTATTACCACTGCTACTATATTCATGAGTTTTTGTAAAAATGCCTATATACATTTCCAAATTTTCAAACTATTTTTTCTAAAAACAAACCCCTTCTACTCTTCGAAGGGGTTATCTTGATCAATTCGTATCGGTTTGATCTTAAGTGCCTTGCCTGTTTGGGGCTGCAAATCGATGATCACCGCATTCAGTTGGTTTCGTCCTCCCGCTACCTCAAAACGGACGGGCAGCTGAGTGAGAAACTTTTTCAGAACAGCTTCTGTTTCCATGCCCAGGATGGAGTCGTAGGGTCCGACCATGCCCACGTCTGTCATGTAAGCTGTACCTTTAGGTAGCACTCTTGCATCCCCTGTTTGGACATGAGTGTGAGTTCCTACAACCGCCGATACCTTCCCATCAAGAAACCATCCCATCGCCTGTTTTTCGGAGGTAGCTTCGGCATGGAAATCAACAAAGATAAAGGGCGTTCGCTGTCTTACTTGAGGAAGCATCTCCTCTACTACACGAAACGGACAATCCAGCGGAGGCAAAAAGGTTCGCCCCATAAGATTAATAATGGCTAACTCCGTTTGATTCGCTTTTATGTACCTAAGACCTACTCCAGGTGTTCCCGGAGGGTAATTAGCAGGACGCGCTATCTTGGTATCCTCATCGATAAACTCAAAGACCTCGCGATTATCCCAGGTATGATTTCCCAAGGTAATGCCTTGAACCCCAGCTTCATAGAATGACTTCGCAATCGATGGCGTAATCCCTCTCCCTCCGGCCGCGTTCTCTCCATTGGCAATCGTAAACAAGGGCTGATACTTTCTCTTTAATCGCGGAAGCAGTTCTACTAAGGTTTCCCTCCCGCCTTTTCCGACAATATCACCAATAAACATAATTCTCATGACTTCACCTCAGTCTTATAGTGCTCCTGATCGTTTTCGATTTATACGGTTACGACGGTCCATCCGTTAGCCTATCAGAAAAAAAATAAAGTGGCCTAAGCCACTTTACTTTGCATATTCAACCGCTCTTGTTTCTCGAATGACCGTTACCTTGATATGACCAGGATAATCTAATTCGTTCTCGATCTGCTTCGTAATCTCCCGAGCCAATCGATGGGCCTCCAAATCGTCTACAACCTCTGGCTTCACCATAATGCGAACCTCTCGGCCAGCCTGGATTGCGTAGGACTTTTCCACTCCATCAAAGGACTCAGAAATTTCTTCCAGTTTCTCAAGACGCTTAATGTACGTCTCTAGGGTCTCTCTTCGCGCTCCAGGCCTTGCCGCAGATAGAGCATCAGCAGCAGCCACGAGCATCGCAATAATATTATCTGGTTCCACATCCCCATGATGGGAAGCAATCGCATTAATGACGTGGGAATGCTCATTATACTTCTTCGCTAACTCCACACCAATTTCTACGTGGCTTCCTTCCACTTCGTGGTCAATCGCCTTACCAATATCGTGAAGAAGTCCTGCCCGCTTCGCCAAGATAATATCTTCCCCTAGCTCAGCAGCCATTAAACCACAAAGATGGGCAACTTCTATGGAGTGCTTAAGCACGTTCTGCCCATAGCTTGTACGATACTTCAATCGACCAAGAATCTTAATCAAATCAGGATGTAATCCGTGAACGCCGGTTTCGAAAGTCGCTTGTTCTCCATACTCACGGATTCGTTCATCCACCTCACGTCTGGATTTCTCCACCATTTCCTCAATACGGGCTGGATGGATACGTCCATCAGCAACAAGCTTCTCAAGCGCCGTCTTCGCAATTTCTCTTCGAATCGGATCAAAACCAGATAAAATAACAGCTTCTGGAGTATCGTCAATAATCAAATCGATGCCTGTCAACGTCTCTAGCGCACGAATATTACGGCCTTCACGTCCGATGATTCGTCCTTTCATCTCATCGTTCGGCAAGGACACAACGGAAACCGTGGTCTCAGCCACATGGTCAGCTGCACAACGCTGAATCGCGGTGGTGATGATCTCTCTTGCGCGCTTATCCGCTTCTTCTTTCGACCTCTGCTCAATCTCTTTAACGAGCATAGCGCATTCATGTCTTACTTCACTTTCTACTTGGGACAAGATAATCGATTTCGCTTCTTCTCTCGATAATCCTGATACTCTTTCCAATTCAGCTCTCTGAGTATTGTAGAGTTCTTCCACCTTGCTTTGCATGTCTGAAATGGCGCGTTCTCTTCGCTCCAGCTCAGTTTCTTTTCTTTCGAAATTCTCCAACTTGCGGTCTAGAGTTTCTTCCTTTTGCAGGATGCGTTTTTCTAAACGCTGAATCTCATTTCGTCTTTCCCGATTCTCTTTCTCTGCGTCGGTGCGAATCTTATGCACCTCGTCCTTGGCTTCAAGAATTTTTTCTTTCTTAAGCGCTTCAGCTTCTTTTCCGGCTTGATCTACGATTTGCTTCGCAGCTTCTTCCGCACTGGAAATCTTCGCTTCAGCAATGGACTTACGAACTAGATAACCGATACCGACTCCGACCGCCGTGGATGCAAGCAGAATGGTAATTCCTCCTACGGTTAACAGCTCCATCTGTTGTCACCTCCTTGCATCTGGGTCAAAAAGTCAAATCATTTTCACTTTTCATTTACGCATAAACAGTTGATTGAAATTTAGAATTAAATGGTCCTAGGGACACGCTACATGTTTCTAAAAATCAAACTTCTTATCAGAAATAAGAGTATAAGTGAATATACCTTTATATTTTACTGATAGAAAGTGAACATTGTCAAGAAATTACTAATAAAACTACAATGGAACCATAACTTATCAATCTTCTGATTTTACATAATCAGGCCCAACCCTGTGCACGACTTCTTGTATCGTATCTAATGGAAATCCTTTTCTTTGTAGAAAAGGAACTAATTTTCTTTTTAAATCATAAAGATTGTCGAATTTCTTTCCAGTTATTTTTTTCTCAATCCATCTTTCAATCATCTCTTTTTCCTCTTGCGAGGAAAGCTGCTCAATAGCTAGATTGGCTTCATCATCACCAACCCCTCTTTGCGTCAGTTCTGCTTTCATCAAATATCTGCCTCTAGGCTTTAGTCG
>JBEQAI010000025.1:0-17411 GCA_041640415.1 Ammoniphilus sp.
TGTACTTTTACGGGAGTCTTTTTTACGCTCTTTTGGATAAATTCAATAATTTGATTTGCGTCCATCATGTTCATTCACAGTTCCTCCTAATCTTTTCAAGAAAATAAGGCGTGCTGCCAAATTTCCTGCACTTTTTACCACCTTATACTGTACCAGATTAGAGAAGAATAAACAATCTTTGGACAACCTCTTGACATGAAAGGGGTTTCATGACTTTTCTGAAAAAAAAGTGTTGCAAAACGGTTCAAATATAAATATAATGAGTTCATAAAGAGATGTTAGAAATCATGACATTGAATGGGAGGAAATATACAATGGTGATGGCAACTGGAACTGAAACGAAACTTCAAGAGATTCAAAAGGTAATCAGAGAAAAGAGTGTTGATTTGCTACACTTGCAATTTGTAGATATTGAGGGCATTCTTAAGCACGTTACGGTTACAGCCGAACAATTGGATGATGCAGTAGAAGGAAAAATCATGTTTGATGGATCCTCCGTAACTGGATTCTCTCCTATCAATAAGTCGGATTTATATTTACTGCCGGATTTGAATACTTTCGCTGTACTTCCTTGGACGGTTGAAGATGGATATTCCGAAGCGCGCTTCCTTTGCAGCGTAACGAATCCAGATGGAACATTGTTTGAAGGAGATACTCGCAACGTTTTAAAGCGTGTAGTGGAAAAAGCAGAAGATAAAGGCTATAGCATTTCTGCAGGTCCAGAGCTTGAATTCTTCTTGTTCCAAACAGACGAGAATGGAAGACCAACTCTAGCTACTCATGACGAAGCGGGTTACTTCGCTCCATCTCCAAACGACCTAGGTGAGCGTGTTCGTTTAGAAATTTACCGTGCTCTGAAGGCTATGGGCTTTACCATCGAGGTTTCTCACCACGAAGTAGCTCAAGGTCAACATGAGATCGGATTTAAATATGCTGATGTGTTAGGTGCTGCTGATAATGCAACAACCTATAAGTGGGTAGTTAAGACGGTTGCGAAGCGTTTTGGATTGCATGCAACCTTCATGCCGAAGCCAGTTTTTGGTATCAACGGTTCTGGAATGCACGTAAACATGTCCTTGTTCAAGGATGGCAAGAACGTTTTCTTCGATCAAGACGATGAAATGCAATTATCTTCTACTGCCTACTCTTTCATTGCCGGTTTAATGGATAACATTAAGAGCTTTACAGCGGTAACCAACCCGTTGGTTAACTCTTATAAGCGTTTAGTTCCTGGATATGAGGCTCCTTGCTATATTGCTTGGTCTGGTTCTAACCGTTCTGCTTTGATCCGTATCCCTGCAAAACGCGGAATGGCCACGCGCGTAGAGTTGCGTTGTCCAGATCCAGCTGCTAACCCTTACTTGGCTTACGCCGTGGTAGCAGCGGCTGGTTTGGATGGAGTAGAGCGCGGATTAGCACCAGTGGCTTCAGTAAATGAAGATATCTTCCACATGAGCAATGAAGAGCGCGCGGAGCGTGGAATTGATAACTTGCCAGGAAGCTTAGAAGCTTCTTTAGATGAGCTAGAAGCTAACGAATTTGGCCGCAGCGTTCTTGGAGATCACGTGTACGATGAGTTCGTTGCTCTTAAGAGAGCAGAGTGGGATAGCTACCGCACAGCTGTTAGCTCTTGGGAAATTGAAAACTATCAAGGTAAGTTCTAGTTTAACAGCCGATAAGACCTTGCTTAATGGCAGGGTCTTATCTTGTTTTGTCCGCTTTCAGAGTTTATGATATAATTAATTGGTAAATATATAATTGGGGAGGAAGATTTACAATGGCTAAGTATTCTTGGGTTGATAAAGAAACTTGTATCGCGTGTGGAGCTTGCGGAGCGACTGCACCTGATATCTATGATTATGATGATGAAGGTATTGCGTATGTAACGCTTGACGA
The DNA here is from genome assembly GCA_041640415.1 of Ammoniphilus sp. GTDB lineage: Bacteria > Bacillota > Bacilli > Aneurinibacillales > RAOX-1 > YIM-78166. The sequence continues at coordinate 1,897 of JBEQAI010000025.1, forward strand.
CAATAAGGGGATCGCTGAGATTCCTGACATCCTTTGGGATGACATGAACGATGCGGCTGAAGGTTGTCCTACAGACTCTATCAAGATTCAAGACGAGCCGTTTGACGTGTAAAAAAGAGAGAACCCACCTTCTGACTAGAAGGTGGGTTCTTTGTCATTGCAGCTAGAGAATCTGCGGAGAGGGACACGGCTTCGGACTACTTACATTTAAACGACATCCCGTTTTCTATCATTTTAAAAATGCTCATTTTGGGTGCCTTCATCAATTGTTCGTAAGAAAAGGTATGGCCTAGCTTATCTAGGTCAACCGTATTAAGGGCCAGTTCAATTTCCTCATTCATCTCATCGGTGAGATAGGTATCACGACAGCCAGGGCAATGGATGGCAGGCACACCGGTTACCATAATCACCGCTATGCCGCCGGGTTCGATCCAATGACAGTCCTTGGTAGCCTTTGAGGCTTGATTTTCCGTACACCAGACGCACTCCAAGGCGGGGCCTCCTTCTTAAAAATTAATCGATACTCTTAGCTTATTCAGCCTTTTGCTCTTGTTGCAACCCGATTGGATGAAAACCAGCTCATAACCCGTTGGAGAACGGAGATAGGGTGGGTTTCGGTTTCTTCTTCTAACACGAGCAAGCCAGGGTTCTCGATGGAGAATTGCTTGATTTGATCCCACGACATGCCTCTTAGTTTATCAATAAGTTCCTCTTTCGAGCTGGGGGGGTGAACCATGAAAGAAATCCTCCTTTTCTAGGAAGGCTAATCTATACTCATCGTAGCAAATTTAAAATGAAATTCTTGTCGGTACCTGCGTGATTTTCCTGTAGAATATTGTTAGGAGGTGTTGGATATGAAGAAATCTTTTAAGGAACAGAAGGCTGTATCACTTGAAGAGCTTCAGGACCGTTTAGAAATCGTAAAGGAATTGAAAGAAACGGACACAGAAGCCTATTATATACGCAAGGACCGAGAGACGGGAGAGCACTATCTGCATTACTCTTTTTTGCATCTTAATGTAGCGGAGGGCGGCACGGAGGAATTGTTCCATCATCTGCTTCCCGTTGAGAGCGATGATGTGCTTTCCTATATATTTGAGGAGAAACCCTATACGTATCCAGACGACTGGAAAGGCCGCTATTTGCGAACAGGGGAAGAGGGAATGGTCTGGTTTGAATCCCACCCGGGAGACGATTATGAGCACTATGCAGCGAAGGGACAAGAAGCTCAGCAAAAGCTAGAAGCGTTTAAGCAGGCAGGGGCTTATGATGATGATGCCATTCGCAAGCTGCTAAGTGACATGGAGAAGATGTTTGACGATAAGAAGTAGAGCATAGTAACGGGCGAACCTTATGTCTTGAGGGTCACCCATTTTTGATAGTAGAGCGAATTTGAACTTTTACTTGTCCATCAAAGCTTTTTAAACAAGATAACGCAGCGAGGTATTTCGTTCTGACAGCACAAGGCCGAACCAGTTCGAACCTGTCCGAATACAATTCAATTGGAGCTTGTAGCTCTCATTCCTTGGGTTCTTATAGAAAAATCGAACGAATGAATTTGTGATTTCAGCTGGGGCTCCTTGATCATTGCCCTAACTAAAACGAAACGAGGTTCCCTAAAAAGGAAACCTCGTTTTTTATCATGATTAGTTCGTAGCCAATTGGCGAAGAACTGTTTGTAGGATACCGCCATTGCGGTAGTACTCGATGTCTACTACGCTGTCTAGACGAACGATAGCACCAAATTCGAAGCTGGTTCCATCTTCGCGAGTCGCTTTCACAGTGATGGATTGGCCAGGTTGAACGTCGTTGTTCAAACCTGTGATATCGAAGGTTTCGCGTCCAGTCAAACCTAGAGTTTGAGCGTTGGTTCCTTCAGCAAATTGAAGGGGAAGTACACCCATACCTACCAAGTTGCTGCGGTGGATACGCTCGAAGCTTTCCGCGATTACTGCCTTCACGCCAAGAAGGAAGGTTCCTTTTGCCGCCCAGTCACGGGAGCTTCCTGTTCCGTATTCTTTACCAGCGATAACCACTAGGTTTGTGCCGTCTGCTTGATACTTCATGGAAGCATCATAGATTGACATCACTTCATCAGTTGGCAAGTACTTCGTTACGCCACCCTCTGTACCAGGAGCGATCTGGTTACGGATACGGATGTTCGCGAAAGTACCGCGCATCATGACTTCGTGGTTACCACGGCGAGAACCGTAGGAGTTAAAGTCTACGCGATCTACGCCGTTCTCTTGCAAGTAAGAGCCAGCAGGGCTGTCTGCCTTGATGTTACCGGCTGGAGAGATGTGGTCTGTTGTTACAGAGTCACCCATTAAAGCTAGAGCGCGTGCGCCTGTGATGTCAGTAACATCATTTAACTGGTCACCCAACTCCTTAAAGAACGGAGGCTCTTGGATGTAAGTGGATTTTTCATCCCACTCGTAGATTTGGCCTTCTGGAGCATCGATTTGGTTCCAACGCTCGTTGGCTTGGAATACATTCTCATAACGCTTGCGGAACAATTCCGGACGAACGGCTTTGCTCAAGGCTTCTTGGATCTCTTGAGAAGTTGGCCAGATATCCTTCAAGTAAACCGGTTGATCGTTTTGATCGTAGCCAAGCGGCTCAGTAGTCAAATCGATATCTACGGTTCCTGCAATCGCATAAGCCACAACCAATGGAGGAGAAGCCAAGTAGTTTGCTTTTACTTGAGCGTGAATACGTCCTTCAAAGTTACGGTTACCGGAAAGAACAGCAGCTACGGTTAAGTCGTTGTCAGCGATCGCTTGCCCTACTTCTTCAGGAAGCGGACCGGAGTTTCCGATACAAGTGGCACAGCCGTATCCTGCAACGTGGAAGCCAAGAGCTTCAAGAGAATTTAAAAGACCAGCTTCTTGCAAGTAGTCCGTTACCACGCGGGATCCTGGAGTTAAAGAGCTCTTGACGTAAGCAGGCTTCTTTAGTCCTTTAGCCACTGCTTTTTGTGCTACTAATCCAGCACCTACAAGAACGCTAGGGTTGGATGTGTTCGTACAGCTCGTGATCGCTGTAATAACCACAGCTCCGTTTTTCATAACGGTCTTTTCGCCGCCAGCATGCTCCACAGTTGCTTCCTTCTTCAAGTCGTCTTCAGACAATCCGAAACCGCCTTTTTCGATTGGAGTGCGAACCGCTTCATTGAAGGTTTGCTTCATAGCCGTTAGCTCTACGCGGTCTTGAGGACGCTTAGGACCTGCAAGGGAAGGAACAACGGTAGCAAGATCCAACTCAACAACATCAGAGTACTCAGGCTCTGGGCTGTTTTCTGTCAAGAACATGTCTTGTGCCTTATAGTAAGCTTCAACAAGAGCGATCTGCTCTTCGCTGCGGCCTGTTAATCTCATGTAGTTCAAGGATTCTTGGTCAACAGGGAAGAAGCCCATTGTTGCGCCGTACTCAGGTGCCATGTTAGCAACGGTTGCACGGTCCGCTAAGCTCATCTTCGCCACGCCAGGTCCAAAGAACTCAACGAATTTACCTACAACGCCTTTTTTACGAAGGATGTTGGTTACGGTAAGAGCTAAGTCTGTTGCTGTAGCTCCCTCAGCAAGGGTACCGGTTAATTTAAAACCAACGACTTCAGGAGTAACGAAGTATAAAGGCTGTCCAAGCATTCCTGCTTCTGCCTCGATACCGCCTACGCCCCAACCTACAACGCCAAGACCATTAATCATGGTGGTGTGGGAGTCCGTACCTACTAGGGAGTCAGGGTAAACTTCTGTTGTGCCATCTACATCTTTTGTAGCAGCTACGGAAGCCAAGTACTCCAGGTTAACTTGGTGAACAATCCCTGTGGACGGAGGAACGGCGCGGAAGTTATTGAAAGCCGTTTGCGCCCAACGAAGGAAACGATAACGCTCAGCGTTGCGCTCGAATTCGATTTTTTCGTTTTGCTCTAGTGCGTCTGCACTTCCGAAGTTGTCAACCATAACAGAGTGGTCAATAACAAGGTCTACTGGAACGAGAGGGTTGATTTTGGATACATCTCCGCCAATGCGCTGCATGGTTGCACGCATAGCAGCCAGGTCTACTACCGCAGGTACTCCAGTGAAGTCTTGAAGAACGATACGTGCAGGCTTAAATGGAACTTCTTGATTCGGGTCGCGCTCTACCGTCCAGTTTGCCAACTTGTTGACATGCTCCTCGGTGATTGCTTTTCCGTCAAATTCACGAACGGCTGCTTCCAAAAGAACTTTAATAGAGTATGGAAGCTTGGATACTGGGCCAAGCTTATCTAGGCCTTTTAAGGAATAGTAGGTATAGCTTTTTCCGCCTACTTGGAGTTCCGATCTTACGCCATAGTGGTCTTTCTTTGCCATGTCATAACCTCCTTATGGATTGCGTATGTTTATCCTAAGATCCCCTGAAGTTTCAACAGATGAAACCGAGTTTCTTTTACGTTCCCATTATACACTTAAAATGAGGAACCGTACACAACTATTTTCGTTGAATATCACCTGAAAATCATCATTTTTAGGAAGCGATTTACGAAATGCTTCTCCTACGTTATAATATTAACAGGTGAAATGTTGTTTCATGGTATGAAACTCCTTTATTACTCACATGCTTATCGTATCCATTCTTACTATAAAATACAAATTCAACAATAAAAGGGAGGTGGAATCATGGAGGATAAAAAAATGACGGTACGTGCGGTGGAGCGTGCGCTAGATATCTTGCTCTGCTTTACGGATCAACAAGAGCTGACCTTAACGGAGATCACAAGCCAGGTAGGATTAAATAAAAGTACGGTCCATCGGCTATTGGCTTCTTTGGAAGGCAAGGGTTTTCTGTTGAGAGACCAGACCACGGATAAATACCGATTAGGATTTCGGCTGTGGGAGCTGACGGCGAATTTGATTCGGGAAGATGATCCGGCTCTGCTGTTTTTGCCAGAGATGGAGAAGCTTAGGGATCTGCTTGGGGAAACAATCAGCTTGTACGTGCGCGATGGCCGAGAGCGCATCCGCATCCAGGCCGTGGAAAGCCAGCATACCATCAGGCGCGTGGCTCCGCTCGGGGTTCGGCTGCCGTTAGCTGTCGGGGCATCCAGCAAAGTTCTAGTTGCGTTTGCGGAACCTGCGGTGAAGGACATGATTTTACAGGATCCCGCCTGGCCTGAAGCGATCGACAAAGAGCAGTATATCCAGCAGTTGGGGCATATTGAGCAGGTAGGATATGCCATGAGCGTGGAGGAACGGGAGCAAGGCACTTCTGCCGTTGCGGCACCTGTCTTTAACCGGGCGGGGGACGTGATCGCCGCCCTTTCGGTATCCGGCCCTGCAGAGCGTCTGACCACGAATAAAATGATCGAGATGGCTCCAGCCGTCATGGCCGCGGCGCAGCGCATGGGGAAGATCGCAAAAAAATAGACAAAACTTCCGAAAATGTTACAGAAAAATCACCCACCGTCTGACAAGCTTTTCCGTCATATTTTGTTATGCTTAGCATAATAAGAAGTCAACGGGAAAGGGTGAAGGCGATGAATACGGAACAATTCTACTCCTTGAAAGAAATGGCCAAGGAACTCGAGACAACATGGCAAAGTATTCGCAGCTGGAAAGAGCAGTACTACCAATTCGTCCCCATGGAGACCGCCGGCAAGCAGGCTTGGTTCCGACCAGAGGCCATTGAGATCTTCCGCTTCATTAAAGAGGCCAAGGAAAAAGGCATGGACCACCATGATATCCGGGCAGAGCTGTTCAAGCTGAGCGGGCAGGTGGACACTGGGGAAGAACAAGAGCATCTTGCGCCACAAGTCGATATGGTGATGGTGGAGCCGCAGCTGCTCGAGGAGATGCAGGAAACGATTCAAGCGCTGCAAAAAGAAGTGCAGGAACTCAAGGCCAAGTGGACGGAGGTTGAAGTGGCCAAGAGGGACCAGCTTCTGATGGAAAACCTTAGGGATATGCGGGATAAGAAGAAAAAAGGGCTCTGGAGCCGAGTGATGAATTTTACTTTGTAGCGGACGGATATGGGACAGGCTGTATGAAAAAGCCCACGCTTTTTCATACAGCCTGTTCTGTTGCATTTTACCCCTTCTTTGGTAGAATGTTCAAATAGAAAAGGTCAGGAGATGACGGACATGAAAATTAAGCAGATCGAACTCTTAAAACAGTCTACCCCACTAAAAAAGCCATTTAAGACGGCTCTGCGCACCGCCTACACAGCGGACGAAATCATTGTTCGCCTAACTGCAGACACAGGGGAAGTGGGTTATGGGGCCGCTCCGCCGACCGCTGTGATTACAGGAGACACGCTGGAGTCCATCAGCCATAATATAGAGGATTTTCTCCTTCCTCGTTTGGTGAACCAGGACATGGATGAGCTAGAATCCCTTTTACATACGGTGTCGTCCGCTCTTGTGAATAATACGAGTGCAAAAGCGGCTGTAGACATGGCACTATATGATTTATGGGCGCAAAAGCATAACGCTCCCTTATATCAGCTCTTGGGTGGAGCACGTTCCACGCTGGAGACGGACATTACCATCAGTGTGAACGCCCCCGAGGAAATGGCCGATGACGCGGCGAATGCCATTGGTCAGGGGATTCGCATGCTTAAGATTAAAGTTGGAAACAATGTTCACCTAGATCTCGAACGAGTGAAGGCTGTGCGCGAGCGGGTAGGCAAAGAGGTGCTCATTCGGCTCGACGCGAATCAAGGCTGGGAACGCAAAGAAGCTGTCCGGATTATTCGCCAGATGGAAGATATGGATTTGCAGATTGAATTGGTAGAGCAGCCGGTGAAAGCGCATGATCTTGAGGGGCTCAAATGGATTACCGACCGAGTGGACACGCCGATTCTAGCAGATGAAAGCATGTTTTCCCCTCGCGATGCGCTAAAAATTCTAGAGATGAGAGCCGCGGACTTGATTAACATTAAATTAATGAAGTCGGGCGGGATCTATCAAGCGCTGAAGATCAATGCTATCGCAGAGTCCTATGGCGTCGAATGCATGATCGGCTGTATGCTAGAAAGCTCCATTGGGATCACGGCTGCGGCTCATCTGGCCGCTGCAAAAAAGAATATCACGCGTGTGGATCTTGATTCCGCCCTGCTTTTGGCCGAAAATCGAGTGGTGGGCGGTGTGCAGTATAGCGGGTCCGAGATTACCTTTGGCAAAGGAAGCGGATTGGGCATCGAAGGCTTAATTTTTCCGGAATGAATTGACAAGGGCCGGTAATAATGTTAGTTTTACATATATGTATTTTAAGTGAATATTCGACCTTATCGAGAGAGGTGGAGGGACTGGCCCGATGAAACCCAGCAACCGCAGAGCTTGGCTACTGCAGGTGCTAATTCCAGCAGGACTGACGCGATGTCCTGAGAGATAAGAAGCTGATAGCGAAACTTCTTCTTATCGGGGAAGTTTTTTTTCTTTGTTAAGAATTGTCAGCACAAACCTGCGTGTATAAATGTTACACTATTTTAAATTATATAGACTGTTTTTAGGTGGAGGGAGAGAGGACCTGTGTCCAAGACGAGCATCAAGCAACAATTAGAGAAGAAAATCCTTATCCTCGATGGGGCCATGGGTACGATGATTCAGCAGGCCGATCTCACAGAAGAGGATTTCGGCGGAGAAGCCCTAGACGGCTGTAATGAAATGCTTAACCTCACGCGCCCGGATGTCATCCGCAGCATCCATGAACAATACCTTGAAGCGGGTGCCGATATTATTGAAACGAATACGTTTGGAGCCGCTAGTGTGGTATTAGCCGAGTATGATCTGCAGGATCGTGCGGTAGAGATTAATGCCGCGGCAGTGAGGCTCGCTAAAGAAGCCGTAGATGTCTATTCCACGCCAGAGTGGCCGCGTTATGTGGCTGGGGCAATGGGGCCTACAACCAAGACCCTATCGGTAACGGGCGGGGTCACCTTTGATGAGCTGGTAGAATCCTACCATGAACAAGCGAAAGCCTTGATTGAAGGCGGCGTGGATGTGCTGCTGTTGGAAACGGCTCAAGACATGCTGAACGTGAAAGCTGGAAGCATTGGGATTAAGAAAGCTTTTAAAGAGCTGAATGTGGAGCTTCCGGTCATGATCTCCGGTACCATTGAGCCGATGGGAACAACTTTAGCGGGGCAGAACATCGAGGCCTTCTATATTTCCTTAGAGCATTTGCGACCGATTTCCGTAGGATTAAACTGTGCAACAGGTCCGGAATTCATGAGAGATCACATCCGTACCTTGTCCGATCTCGCCCAGTGTGCGGTGAGCTGTTATCCGAATGCCGGACTGCCGGATGAGAACGGGCATTATCACGAATCACCGCAAGCCTTGGCGACGAAGCTGGCAGGCTTTGCGGAAAAGGGCTGGCTGAACATGGCGGGAGGTTGCTGCGGAACGACGCCGGACCATATCCGAGCCATGGCGGAGCTATTGAAGGAGTATAAGCCACGGACAGATATCAAGCCTCATGGGCATGTCGTATCCGGAATCGAGCCGGTTTATTTGGAAGCTGACAATCGTCCTTTATTCGTTGGGGAGCGGACGAATGTTATTGGTTCCAAGAAATTCCGAGATTTGATCAAAGAAGGCAAATACGAGGATGCTTCGGAAATTGCTCGAGCTCAGGTGAAAAAAGGCGCGCACATCATTGATGTTTGCTTAGCGGATCCTGACCGCGATGAAGCAGAAGACATGAGCAAATTTTTGGGCTATGTCGTGAATAAGGTGAAGGTTCCGTTGATGATTGATTCCACGGATCCGGCCGTCATCGAGCTGAGCTTAAAGTTCTCGCAAGGAAAAGCCATCATTAACTCCATTAACCTAGAAGATGGAGAAGAACGCTTTGAGCAGGTGGCTCCTTTAATCCAAACGTACGGGGCGGCGGTGGTTGTCGGTACGATTGACGAATCCGGCATGGCGGTCACCCGCGAAAAGAAACTAGAAGTCGCTCAGCGTTCCTATCACTTGCTGGTCGATAAATATGGAATCAATCCACAGGATATCATCTTCGATCCGCTTGTGTTCCCTGTCGGAACAGGAGACCAGGCTTACATCGGAGCCGCTCTTGAGACCGTGGAAGGCATTCGCTTAATTAAAGAAGCTATGCCAGAGTGTCAGACCATCCTTGGGGTAAGTAACGTCTCGTTCGGTTTGCCGGCGGCAGGCCGAGAAGTGCTGAACGCCATCTACCTTTACCACTGTACGAAGGCTGGCCTGGACTATGCGATCGTGAATACGGAAAAGCTCGAGCGCTTTGCCTCCATCCCAGAAAAGGAAAGACTCTTGTCGGAAGAGCTTTTATTTAACACGAATGATGAGATCCTAGCCGAGTTCACCGCTTTCTACCGGGAGAAAAAAGCAACCAAAAAAGTGGAAGTCAGCAACCTGACGCTCGAAGAGCGCTTAGCCCAGTATGTGATTGAAGGATCAAAGGATGGGTTGATCAAGGATCTAGATGAGGCGTTGACCAAGTACGCGCCCCTCGATATTATCAACGGACCTTTGATGGCGGGGATGAGCGAAGTCGGTCGCTTGTTCAATAACAATGAATTGATTGTCGCTGAAGTACTGCAAAGTGCGGAAGTTATGAAAACCTCCGTTGCTCACTTAGAGCCTCACATGGAAAAAGCCGACTCCTCCGTTAAAGGGAAGATCCTTTTGGCTACGGTTAAAGGGGACGTTCATGATATCGGCAAAAACCTGGTGGAAATTATCCTTTCGAATAACGGCTACCAAGTGGTGAACCTAGGGATCAAGGTTCCGCCAGAGGAACTGATCCGTGCTTATCGCGAGGAAAAGCCCGATGCCATCGGTTTGTCTGGATTGTTGGTGAAGTCGGCCCAGCAAATGGTCTTAACAGCCCAAGACTTAAAAGCGGCAGGCATTGACGTACCGATTCTCGTAGGGGGAGCTGCCCTAACTCGAAAGTTCACGGAAAACCGCATTTCTCCTGAGTACGAGGGATTAGTCCTTTACGCGAAGGATGCTATGAACGGATTAGATCTGGCGAATCAGCTGATGGATCACGAGCAAAGAGAGCAGCTGGTTCAGGAGCTGAAGGAAGCTCGATTGGCTAAGCTGCAGGCTCAGGAGGTAGCTCCAGCGGAAACGAAGGTGGCGGATGATCAACCGAAAGTATCCAACATTGACCGCAACGCGCCGATCTTTACCGCTCCAGATTTTGAACCGCATGTGTTGAAAAATTATCCGCTGGCTTATCTTCAGCCTTACCTCAATTGGAGAATGCTGCTCGGCAAGCATATGGGATTGCGCGGCAATGTTGAAAAGCTGATTGAAGAAGGAGATAAGAAAGCTGTTGAGTTAAAAGAAGTAATGGATCAATTGCTTCTTGAGGCAAGAGAAGGCGGCTTGGTTCAAGCCCATGGGATCTATCAGTTCTATCCGGCTCAAGCCGACGGAGATGATATTCTCATTTACGATCCAAAGGATCATTCTCGTGTTATTGAGCGGTTTACCTTCCCGCGTCAGCAGCAAGAGCCGTATCTCTGCTTATCCGATTTCTTGCGTCCAGTAGAAAGCGGCGTTATGGATAGCGTCGGGTTCCTCATTGTTACGGCCGGTCACGGCATTCGCGAGGTCGCCACGGAGTGGAAGGACAAAGGAGAATATGTGCGTTCTCATGCGGTTCAGGCCTTGGCGCTTGAATTAGCGGAGGCTTTTGCCGAACGCTTGCACCACGTCATGCGCGACAGCTGGGGCTTCCCAGACTCTCCAGATATGACCATGCTAGAGCGCTTCGGTGCCCGCTACCAAGGGATCCGCGTTTCTTACGGCTACCCGGCGTGCCCGAATTTGGAAGACCAAGAAAAGCTGTTTAAGCTGATCAACCCTGGCCAAATCGGCATTGAATTAACCGAAGGATTCATGATGGAGCCGGAAGCCTCCGTTTCAGCGATGGTCTTTGCTCATCCGGAAGCGAAGTATTTTAATGTGGGGAATGGAGAGTAAGCCGGAAGGTAAGAGGGTCGACTAGTAGGTGGAAATTCTCCACTTAAATGGGTAGGGGCGGGGAAAATGTGGGGGATTAGATGGAGTTTCTCCATTTAATTGGGTTTCAACCCTCATATTGAATCGATATCAAGCGTATTAGTGGAGTTTTTCCACCTATTCGATCCTGTTCAGGAGCTTCTAGATAGAATAAGTGGAGTTTCTCCATCTAGATATTCGTATAAAATTGTAACACTCTTATCAAGAGAGGCGGAGGGACTGGCCCGATGAAGCCCGGCAACCGCCAGCGAACAGCTGGAAAGGTGCCAAATCCTGCAGATAAGGGGAGGCGTGTCATTTAAACCTCTTCTGCGGAAGAGGTTTTTTTACTTTAACCAAGGAGGCGACGGAATGGATACGATTCGTGTAGGATTGCTTGGGCTAGGAACGGTAGGGACAGGGGTTGTTAAAACGGTCCAGAGTCAAGAAAATAAATTGTCTGAAAGACTTGGCAAGAAAATAGAGATTGTAAAGGTACTCGTGAAAAACTTATCTAAAGAAAGAGGGATTGAGCTCAATCCCAGCCTACTCACAACGAGCTTTGATGAGGTGCTCGACGCAAAAGTGGACGTGATCGTGGAGGTCATGGGCGGGGTGGAGCCGACTTTTGATTACATAAAACAGGCATTCTACCAGGGCTGTCACGTGGTCACGGCTAATAAAGAACTGTTGGCCAAACGTGGAGAAGAGCTTATTCAAGCAGCGAATCGCCACGGAGTTCACTTGTTCTATGAGGCTAGTGTGGCGGGCGGGATCCCCGTTATCAGTGTGCTGCGAAACTTTTTGCGTACAAATGACGTGACGCGAATCCAAGGAATCCTCAACGGAACCACAAACTATATTCTGACCCAAATGGAGCAGCACGGCAGCTCTTATGAAGACGTATTAAGGGAGGCGCAGGCACTAGGGTACGCCGAAGCAGACCCAACTTCCGATGTGGAAGGGTATGATGCCCTTTATAAGTTGTTGATCCTGTCTCAGTTGGTCTTCGGAAAAGCTCCTCAACCAGAGGATGTTGTACGACAAGGGATTAGCGGAATTTCGCTTGAGGATTTACGCTTAGCGCATGAGTTCGGCTATCGCTTCAAGTTAATTGCCCAGGCGAAGATAGAAAACGGGAATCTAAGGCTATCGGTTGAGCCTACATTATTGCCGCTACATCATCCACTGGCTCAGATCAAAGATGCCTTTAACGCGGTGGAGATTTCGGGAAATATCGTTGGAGACTTGTTGTTCACGGGTAAAGGGGCAGGGGAGTTTCCTACCGCAAGTGCTGTCGTCGAGGATCTGGCTTATCTGTTATCGCAGTCTTTCCAGGTTCAGCCTCCGTGGTCAAGACAGCAGGAGGATATGTTGGTGAGTGGTGAACCTTCAGCCTGTTTTGTCTCCTACGCTACCGAGCAGCAGGCATTGATCCAACAGTTGATCGCGCAAGAGGGGATAGTGGTGTACGATCAGAGAGAACTTGAATCGGGGCGGGCAGCCGTGATTGTTGGAGCTCACTCAAACCAACTGGGTCGCAGCTTTACTGTATACCCTATCCAACTGAGCGAAGAAACAAAAAAGAAACTGGAATACGTCGTCACAGCTTCTTAGACTTGTAAAAACATCTTCTATCATCAATAATGGTATGAAAAAAAGAAAAGGATGAGAGTATGGAGCATCTCCTTAATAAAAGAGTTCAGGACATTCAAATATCAGGCATCCGCAAATTCTCCAATATGGTGGCTAACCATCCAAACGCTATATCCTTGACAATTGGCCAGCCTGACTTTCCTACGCCAGAGCATATCAAGGAAGCGGGGAAGCGAGCAATCGATGGCAATAAGACGACCTATACGCATAACGCAGGACTAATCGAGCTGCGCCGGGCCGCAAGCCGCTTTATGGAGCATCAGTATGGGTTGGTCTACGATACCGATACCGAGATTATCACCACGAACGGGGCCAGTGAAGCGATAGACATTGCTTTTCGCACAATCTTGGATGAAGGCTCCGAGGTCATTCTGCCTGGACCGGTTTACCCGGGGTATGAGCCGATCATTAAGCTTTGCGGTGCCGTGCCAGTTTATGTGGATACGAGAGAAACGGATTTTAAAATTAACGCTGAGATGATTCGCAATAGTCTTACGGATAAGACGCGCTGTGTGATTCTTCCCTACCCTTCGAATCCAACGGGCTGCGTGCTAGACCAGGGGTCAATTCATGAGATTGCAGAAGTGTTGAAGGATCGGGAGATCTTTGTTTTATCGGATGAGATCTATAGTGAGTTGCTTTATGGAGCTTCCCATGTCTCGATTGCCTCTATCCCTGCAATAAGGGACAAAACGATCGTGATCAACGGTTTATCCAAATCGCATTCCATGACTGGTTGGAGGATCGGGTTTACCTTTGCCCCAGCTTATATTACCCAACAAATGCTAAAGGTGCATCAATACAACGCGACCTGCGCAAGCACGATTAGCCAGCATGCAGCGGTTGAAGCTCTGACTCATGGGATCCATGATGCAGATGAAATGAAAGAGGCCTACCAGACTCGACTCGACTATGCGTATGAGCGGCTTGTTGCCATGGGGCTAGACGTAGTAAAGCCAGAAGGAGCTTTTTACATCTTCCCATCCGTAGCGAAGTTCGGTTTAACGTCCTTTGAATTTGCCGCGCAACTCCTAGAGAAAGGCGGCGTAGCTCTAGTACCCGGATCGGCATTTTCCGAGTATGGGGAAGGGTATGTCCGATTGTCCTATGCCTATTCTATGGAAGTGTTGGAAGAAGGATTGGATCGATTGGAGAAATTTATTAAAGCACTTGCCTAAGGGCAAGTGCTTTTTTTCAGCCTCCACTTCGCTTCCAGGTTGATTTCAGTGAATCATCCGGCAGGTATGATGCTCCCATTCTGGTTCGAGACGGATTGAGTGAATCATACTGCTCGTATGATGTTCCCACCTGGGCTCGGCACCGACTTGAGTGAGTCATACGGCCCGTATGATGTTCCCATCTGGGCTCGGCACCGACTTGAGTGAGTCAGGCAGGTATGATGTTCCCATCTGGGCTCGGCACCGATTTGGGTGAGTCATACGGCAGGTATGATGCTCCTATTTGGGCTCGCCACCGAATTGAGTGACTCAGGCAGGTATGATGTTCCCATCTGGGTTCGGCACCGATTTGAGTGACTCATACGGCAGGTATGATGCTCCCATTCTGGTTCGAGACGGATTTGAGTGAATCATCCGGCAGGTATGATGCTCCCATTCTGGCTGGCGACCGATTTGAGTGAATCATCCGTCAGGTATGATGTTCCCATTTGGGCTCGCCACCGAATTGAGTGAATCATACAGCCCGTATGATGCTCCCATTCTGGTTCGATTCGGGTACCGCCCAAATCCAGCTCACCCGCTCACTCCCACTCCCTCAATTCCCCACATACCTCGCATACAGTGTCTTCGCCGCGGTAATATCATCTGTTCCCTGCACGAGTACGCGTCCATCCTTGAAAAATACAAGGGTGGTTTTTTCGTCTACCTGAAACCGCAGCAGAAACGGGTTTTGACTCACCGCTCCTACAGCCTCTAATCGCTCAGCCAAGGCCCCCAGATCAACCGAACGCGGCTTCCGCGGTACAACCTGAACCGTATCCCTTCCACAAAGGGAGCTAAAGTCTTCTCCGCTTTCCGTTAGTGGATTTAAAAATTCAAAGTGGCCTTGTCCACATGCCTGGCATTTTTCGTTGCGACCTCTGCTGATGTCCATCTGCATGTGCTGATTATCCCACAGCTCAAACTGCTCCAGATTCGGATTGAGATGATCCGTAGCTCCCGTTAAGATCTTCATCGCCTCCACAGCCTGGTAGGAAGCTATGATATGGATGATGGGGCCAATCACGCCTGTGGTATCACAGGTTTCTCCCCGCCCGCTTGGAGGTTGGGGAAAAAGGCAGCGATAGCAGGGCGTTTCATGCGGGCGTATGGCGGTAAACATGCCTTTGGAGCTGACAGCGCCTCCATAAACCCAAGGTATTCGGTGCTTGACTGCTACATCGTTAATGAGGTAACGAACCGTGAAGTTATCCGTCCCATCTAAGATCAAATCGACATCAGCAAGTAAACTTTCTGCATTTCCGGCATTAACATCGGCTATGACAGGCTCAATCTCAACCAGCGAGTTGATTTTCTTCAATTTAGAGGCGGCTGCGGCCGCCTTGGGCAAATGCTTCCCTGCATCTTCTTCATCATAGAGCATCTGTCTTTGCAGGTTGCTCTCCTCTACAAAATCCCGATCAATAATGCGAACGAATCCAACCCCGGCGCGAACCATGTGATTGGCTAGCACGGTTCCCAGGGCCCCCATGCCAACAACAGCGACTCTGCTGTTGATCAGTTTTTCTTGGCCAGCGCGTCCAATCGGTCGAAACAATATCTGTCTGGAATATCGGCTCGGTATCTGTTCCATAGATCCACTTCTCCTCTTTCTTTTTATCTAACGTAAGGGATACGTCTAATAATTGAATTATCTATTAAAATGA
>JBEQAI010000026.1:0-17231 GCA_041640415.1 Ammoniphilus sp.
ACCATCCTGTTCATGAATTTGTTGCAGTGCTTCCACGAACGTCTCAGTCGGCTGCGCCCCGGTAATGGCGTATTTTTTGTTGATCAGGAAAAATGGGATACTGCGTATTCCGTATGCATCAGCTTCTTTTTCATCAGCACGTACCGCATCACTTTGGCTATCACTTGCCAGCATAGCGGCCGCTCCCTCACGGTCCAGTCCCACTTCCTGTGCTAAATCGATTAATACTTGATGGTCACCAATATGCTTAGACTCAGTGTAGTATGCGCGTAGAATTCGTTCCGTCATAGGCTTCATGAAGCCTTGTTGCTTCGCGTGCATCACGAGGCGATGGGCATCAAAGGTATTCGTTAAAATCATCGTCTCGAAATGAAAATCCAAGCCAACGGACTTTGCCGTTTGTTCCAGATTCCTGCAGTTCGCTTTGGCCTGGTCGATACTCATTCCATATTTTGCAGCTAGCTTTTCGTAGATGTTATAATTCGTGTTCTTTTCCATGGCTGGATCTAGTTCGAAGCAACGATACGTGACTTCCACGGCATGGTCAATCTGTTGAAGGGCGTCTTCCAGACGCCTCTTGCCAATATAGCAGAAGGGTCAAGCAAAATCAGTCCACATTTCAATTAACATCAGACATACCTCCATCCTTCTTTCCCTTTAAGTATACCCATGATCCTCAAGATTTGACTACTCGTCCAACACATTAAGCCATCGGAGAAACAAATAGACCGCTAGAGTGGATCACTCCGCGGCCAATTATTAACGCTTTTAGAGGAAAAGCAGAGCAAACAGGGTTGAAACAGCCAATCCGATTACAACCGGTAAAAAGTTTTTGCGAACGAGTTCCATGACAGGAACCTTGGCAAAGCCAGCAACCGCCACGAGAGAGGACCACGCAATCAAGGTTCCGCCTCCCACCCAGATGGCCCCCATTTGGCCGATAGCCGCAAGGGTAACAGGATCAATTCCCACAGTGGAGCCAAGTGCACCGGAAAGCGCTCCTGTTAAAGGCAATCCAGAAAAACCTGATCCATCTAGTCCGGTAATCATCCCGACAAGGAGGATTCCAAACCCTGTCAGAAATTCATTTCCCGGAATGAAGCTATGCGCAGATTGGATGAGCTCAAAGAGGAAGGAAGGCACCCCAGCTTCTAGCCCCAGTATTTTTCCGGCTGATTCGTTATTCCCCAAGAAGAAGAAGCCGGCGATTGGCAACACGGCACCCATGGCCTTGAAGGCAAAGAGCAAGCCTTCAATCAGATGTTTGCTTACATTTTCTAATCCTTCCTTGACCTGGTGGGTGAAAGAAGCAGCGATAAGCAGCAAAAGTGCGGTGCCTCCAATAAGCGCTGCGCCTGCACCGCCTTGAATAGCAGCATCCCCAAAAAACTTTACATATACCATATAACTGACTACCGCTAAAAAAGAGAGGGGAACCATGACGGCAAACCATCTTCCCTTTTCAGAGGAAGAGATCTTTCCTTGGACTTGGTAGGAGGATTCGGAGTCCCATTTTTTCAAATGCGCATCGGATGGAGGGGTAATTGTTTTCCGTATAGATAAATAACCCAGCACGATGGCAACAATTCCCGTAATTAAGGATAGGACTAATGCACGGTCTGCTACGGCCGCTACATCAAGGTGAGAGGCACTGGCACTTAACATGGGCGCAATTTGAATTACATAATCGGAGGATAATGCCATCCCTTGCCCCGCTAGCGCCACAGCCATCCCAGCGCCAATGGCTGGCAGCCCTGTACGAATCGCGACGGGTATGAGGATTGCTCCGACGAGAGGAACGGCGGGCGTTGGCCAGAAAAACAGCGAGATCGCGTAGGTGCTGACAATGAGAATCCAAAAGGAGATGTGCCCATTGACCATGACCCGCTGGAACGGAGTAATCATCCGTTTATCCGCTTCGATGGACTTAAGCGAATTCAAAAGGGCAGTCATGACGGCGATAATAAGAAAGATATCAAATAATGCACTCGCAGCGGTTAAGCTCGCCCTGAATGTAGACTGCAACCCCGTAATAAATGAACCCGTATAAGACCAAGCGACAGCAAAAGTAACAAGAATGGCCGGAACAACTACATTTTTTCGAAACAACATCGTAAGAATGATTAGAAGAGTACCCAATAAATAGAACCAATGAGCCAGAGTTAACTCCATAGATCTTGCACCCCTTTATTCTTAGGTAGAATAACGTATGCAAGAGTCTGGGCTATGGTTCATAATGAGAAGAATTAGTTGTAAAGGCTGGTCAAATCTTGGGGCAGGACTTGGGAACGATGGGATAAAGTCTGCCATTCTAAGGCAAAAGAAGCCTTGCCCGTTTCTTCTGATATTCCTTACACTTCTTTTAAAAAACCAATTCTCTTAATTTCTTCTAGATGCATTTCAGACAGTCGTTCGAGGATCTGCAATCCCTCCGTCGTCACTTCAACAAGCACGCTTCGCCCATCAGAAGGGTTTGCCTTACGTATCACTAAGCCAAGTTGTTCACATCGGTCAATGAGACCCACGCAAGCATGATGGGTGATCTGCAGCCGTTCTGCCAATTCTCGGGGCGTGACTGTATCTCGGCCGGGATAACCTTTGACCGCTAGCATAAGCTGATGCTGTTGAGGAGTAAGTCCTTCATTGCGCGCAGCTGTTTCACTAAAGTGTAGAAACTTTCGCAGTTGATACCGAAATTCAGAGAGCGTTTCATAAACTTCTTTAGGCAATGGTCGCTTCACTGGCTGTACCTTCTTTCCTTTTCATTCTTATAGCTTCATAGTTTATCACAAAATCAAGTTTCAAATATATATGTAAGGTAACCTAACATATATGTGGATCCCTTGTCGATTTTTCTTTAAGATCTAATTAATTCGAAACATCGAACAAGGGGGCAAACATGTTGAGCAAAAGAAAACTAGTCTTAGTTGGAAATGGAATGGCAGGCGTAAATTGTATAGAGCACATCTTGAAGCTTTCTGGGGATGCGTTTGATATTACCATCTTTGGAACAGAACCTTACCCCAACTATAACCGGATTCTGCTTTCTTATGTATTGGGAGGCGACTCCAAAGTTGAAGACATTATAATTAATGATTGGAATTGGTACAAGGAAAATCAGATCCAGCTTCACACCGGTCAAACTGTTACCCGTATCGACACGGAAAACCAATGTGTGTATACCGATGGAGGAATCGCTCAACCTTATGATGACTTAATCTTGGCTACAGGCTCTAACCCTTTTATGCTTCCTTTACCGGGTGCCAACTTATCGGGAGTTATATCGTATCGAGATATAAAAGACTGTGAAATAATGATTGAAGCATCAAAGAAATACAAAAAGGCCGCCGTTATTGGAGGGGGATTATTAGGTTTAGAAGCGGCTCGTGGACTGTTAAATCTTTCGATGGATGTATCGGTCATTCACGTTTTTGATCATTTGATGGAACGACAGCTTGACCCGACAGCTAGTTTACTGCTTCAGGCGGAACTGGAAGACCAAGGCATGAAATTCCTCATGAGCAAGCAAACCGCGGAATTGTACGGGTCTGAGCGAGTGGAGGGCATTCGCTTCAAGGATGGGACTCACGTCGAAGCAGATCTGGTGGTTATGGCAGTGGGCATTCGACCCAATGTGGCATTAGCCAAAGAGTACGGAATTGAAGTCAACCGCGGAATTGTCGTTAATGACTTTCTTGAAACCAATATAAGAAATGTTTATGCCGTCGGTGAATGCGCGGAACATCGCGGGATCGTCTACGGATTAGTCGCTCCCTTGTATGAACAAGGCGCTGTGTTAGCGAAAAGAATTTGTGGAGTAGAAACCCACCCTTATGAAGGTTCGGTTTTATCCACAAAGCTCAAGGTCTCTGGGGTTGATGTATTTTCTGCGGGAGAATTTACAGATCAGCAGGACACGAAAGCCTACCGCTATCAGGACGACTTTAACGGTGTCTATAAGAAAGTATTAGTAAGAGAAAACAAGATTATCGGTGCCGTTTTGTTTGGAGACACAACAGACGGATCACGCTTATTCCAGCTCATTCGAAACTCGGCAGACGCTTCTGAATTAAAGTCGATGTTTGCCCCGAGCCAAGGGGAAAAGTCGGCATCGCAAGTGGAAAGTATGGCAGGCGACGAGCTCATTTGCGGATGCAACGGGGTAACAAAGGATGCAATTGTGCAGGCGATTCAAGAACAAGGTTTAGATTCTGTTGAGGCGATTAAAGGCTGCACAGGGGCATCAAGGTCCTGCGGAGGATGTAAGCCTTTAGTTCAAGACCTGCTGCAATGCACATTGGGAGAAGCTTTTCAAGCGGTGGAAAAAGAACCCGTTTGCTCTTGTACGGATCTTAGCCGAGATGAAGTGGTTGAAGCCATTCGAACCATGCGTCTGACCACTAGCAAAGAAGTCATGAATGTGTTGGAATGGAAACAAGAAGGAGGATGCTCGAAGTGCCGCCCTGCTTTGAATTACTACCTTGGCATGGTTTGGCCTGTGGAGCACGAAGACGAACGTCATTCCCGTTTTGTCAATGAACGATTGCATGCCAATATCCAAAACGACGGAACGTATTCTGTTGTTCCTCGAATCTATGGAGGGGTTACCAACCCTGATCAGCTTCGGAAAATTGCCGATGTCGCTGATAAGTATCAAGTCCCGATGGTGAAGATTACCGGCGGTCAGCGAATCGACTTATTAGGTGTTAAAAAAGAAGACCTCCCAAAGATGTGGGAAGACTTGGATATGCCATCTGGTCATGCTTATGCCAAAGCATTGCGTACCGTAAAAACCTGTGTCGGAGAAAGCTTTTGCCGATTTGGTACGCAAGACTCGATCGGGATGGGAATCGAGATGGAAAAGCGATTCGAAGGCTTATGGACTCCTCATAAGGTCAAAATGGCCGTATCCGCATGTCCACGCAATTGCGCTGAGTCCGGCATCAAGGATATTGGTGTCGTAGGGGTAGACGGAGGCTGGGAGCTCTATGTGGGCGGAAACGGAGGCGTTCATTTGCGCGGAGGCGACCTGTTCGTCAAAGTGAAGACGAAAGAAGAAGTTCTTGAATGGTCTGCTGCTTTCATGCAGTATTATCGAGAAACAGCCAAGTATCTAGAAAGAACCTCCCACTGGGTAGAGCGTATGGGACTTGGGCCGATTCAGCAGGTATTAGCAGATGCCAAGACGCGCCAAGAGCTTATTGCGCGGATGGATGAAGCTCTGTCTGTGTTTAAGGATCCATGGAAGGAAGCAATAGAAGAGAAACAAGTTCGCGGCATGTTTGAGACCATTACGGCGAATTAGGGGGAGGAATTGAAATGAGTCAAGTTAAAACCCAAATTAAAATCGGCGAGTTGAATGATTTTATAGAAAACGTGGGGAAGGTTGTAGAGGTACAGGGACATTCTATTGCTGTTTTTCGATTAGCTGAGAATCGTTTTAGAGCCGTTGAAAATCGTTGTCCTCACAAGCAAGGCCCGTTAGCAGAGGGGATTGTTTCAGGCGAATATGTATTCTGCCCCCTTCATGATTGGAAAATCGGGCTTCAAGACGGAAAGGTTCAAGCACCCGATCACGGCTGTGTCCAGAAATTTGATGTTGCTGTGGAGAAACAAGGAGTCTATATTGTGATATAAACAGGGAGGGGTAACTATGACTGACTTTTTAAAAGGGTACCGACAACTAGAGCATGAGAAACGGAGAGAGTATCAGTACGAGACGCAGTGTCCGTTCTGTAGCATGCAATGCAAAATGAATTTGCATGAGGAAAAAACCGTGCATCGCAGCCGTTACAACGCGACCCCGCTTAAAGGGGATCCAGTATCAGACGGCAAGCTCTGTGCAAAAGGGGTATATGCCCATTCTCATGCCCTTCATTCTTCACGGCTGCGTACTCCCCTGTTAAGAGTCGGTCAGACGTTGACCCCTGTCACATGGGAGAAAGCCTATGAATGGCTTCGCAAAAAAATTGGTTCCGTTCAAGCCCACCATGGCAACGATGCAGTAGGGGTATATGGCAGTGGGGCTTTAACCAACGAAAAAACTTATCTTTTAGGCAA
This sequence comes from Ammoniphilus sp., assembly GCA_041640415.1. GTDB lineage: Bacteria > Bacillota > Bacilli > Aneurinibacillales > RAOX-1 > YIM-78166. The sequence goes on from JBEQAI010000026.1 coordinate 6,061, forward strand.
GTTTGCCAGAGTCGCTCTACAGACGAAGCATATTGATTACAATGGACGTTTCTGCATGTCGGCTGCAGCTGGGGCTTCTAATCAAGCTTTCGGCATTGATCGCGGAATGACCCATCCGCTAGAAGATATTCCTAAGGCGGAGTGTATTATCCTTGCCGGGACTAACGTGGCTGAATGCCAACCGACCATGATGCCCTATTTTCGCAAGGCCAAAGCTCAAGGATGTAAAATGATTGTCATCGACCCTAGAGAAACCTCTACTACCAAGATCGCCGATCTTCATCTTAAGGTTAAGCCAGGGATGGATGCAGCACTAGCCAATGGTCTGCTCAAAGTTATAGTAGAAGAAGACTATGTCGACCATACTTTCCTTCAACAATCCGTTGAGGGAGCTCCGGAATTGCTGGCTCATATTCGCTCGATAGATTTAGAGGAAGTTGCTTCACTCACAGGTGTTGCCGTCGAACAGATTCGAGAAGCAGCACGGATATATGGAAAAGCCAAAACGGGCATGGTATTTACCGCAAGAGGAGTAGAGCAGCATGCTAGCGGGGTCATGAATGTTCGAAATTTCATTAACCTCGTGCTCTTAACAGGCAAAATCGGAAAAGTTGGGTGCGGCTATGGTGCTATCACGGGCCAAGGAAACGGTCAAGGAGGACGAGAGCATGGACAAAAGGCGGATCAACTGCCAGGCTATCGCCTCATTGAAAATCCGCAAGACCGGGAGCATATCGCTCAAGTATGGGGGGTTGAAGAATCTTCTATACCTGGAAAAGGGGTCTCAGCCTACGAAATGTTTGAGATGATGGAACAACGGGAGATTCGCGGCTTAATTGTACTTGGCTCTAATCCCGTAGTTTCCAATCCGAATGCCCGTTTGGTGGAATCAGCCCTGCAAAAGCTTGACTTTCTTGTCGTAATCGACTATCTGATGTCCGAAACTGCTGCTTTAGCCGATTTGGTTCTTCCCGGATCCTGCTACTTGGAAGAGGATGGTACGATGACCAATCTTGAAGGGCGCGTCGTTCTTCGAAAAGCGATCAAGGAACTACCTGACGGTGCAAGATCAGATATCAAAATTCTAAGCGAGATCGCAGCTTTTCTTGGGAAAGGAAGATATTTCACTTACCGAGGCACAGAACAAATCTTTGAAGAATTACGTAAAGCAACCAAAGGCGGTGTGGCCGACTATTCAAGCATCACGTATAAGCGAATCAAGCAGAATAAAGGCTTGTTCTGGCCTTGTACTTCCACTTCCCCATCAGGAACTCCCCGGTTGTTTACTAACGGGAGATTTTATCACCCAGATGGCAAAGCAAGAGTTATTCCAGTTCCTCATCAATTTCCGAAAGAACAAACCAATGAAGATTACCCACTTACGCTGACCACCGGGCGAATTATGCTGCATTACCAAACCGGTGTGCAAACAAGATTAACACCAGAGCTCAATAAAGTAACGGAGCCTTATCTTGAGATTCATCCCCATACCGCGGAAAAAATTGGTTTAGTCGATAAAGGCAAAGCCCGCGTTTGTTCTCGCAGGGGAGAGATTATTCTTACCGTAAAAATGACTCCTGGAATTAGAGAGGATGCGGTGTTTGTTCCGTTTCATTGGGGAGGAGAGGGCTGTATTAACCGGTTGACGTTGCCTAAGCTTGATCCTCAATGCCGCATGCCGGAATTTAAAGCCTGTGCGGTACGTGTAACTCCTCTGCACCAGGAGAAGAAAATGGAGCTAGAGCTAGAAAAAGAAAAAGAGGAGGTGCTCGTCTAATGAGTGGAATCGTTTATTTTGTTGGGGCAGGACCAGGAGATCCGAAACTCATCACGGTAAAGGGGATGGAGTGCCTTCAAAAAGCAGACGTGATTGTTTATGATCGGCTACTGAATCTAGAGCTGCTGAACTATGCTCCTTCTCATTCAGAACTCATTGATTGTGGCAAGCGTAAAGATTTTCATACCATACCGCAGGAAGAAATTAATCGAATTCTTGTCAACCATGCAAAAAAAGGACGCATTGTCGTACGTTTAAAAGGAGGAGACCCGAGCATTTTTGGGCGTGTAGGAGAGGAAGCGGAGTTTTGTGCGGATCATCGGATTCCCTTTGAGATCGTTCCTGGAATAACCTCAGGAATTGCTGCGCCGCTTTATGCCGGCATTCCCGTTACACACCGGAACCATTCCGCTTCCGTCACCTTCGTCACAGGGCACCGTCGTACGGATCAAGATGCCCCTGAGATCGATTGGGAAAAACTAGCACAAGGCGTTGATACCCTCGTATTCTATATGGGAATGAGTAATCTCCCTCATATTCAAGAACAACTCATGATACATGGAAGATCCTTTGATACTCCTGTTGCTCTCATACGCTGGGGAACGATGGATAAGCAAGAAGTGCTTACTGGACAGCTCTGGAACATAGCTGCCGAAGCAGCGAAAGTGAATTTCAAGTCGCCTGTCATCATTGTGGTGGGAGAAGTGGTCAAATTAAGAGAAAAGCTCCAATGGTTTGGGAAAGAATTGCAATACCTTTAATACAAAAAGTAGATCCTGACTGGTCCAAAATCAACATTCGGGATCTACTTTTTCTTAGGATCATAGCTTTTGAATAACCAGCAAGCTGTCATAAAGGGCGATAAACCTAAATTGCTCGTTGCCGCAATGCTTTTTTACAGCTTTCTTTACTCCCGACTTATTATAATCATGAAAAGCAACTAAGCCGCCTGGCACAACCCTAGAGGCATAATGGATAATGTCATGCTTGACCCCGGAATATTCGTGATCGCCATCAATGAATAAAGCCGCAATAGAAACAGGGCAATCATTATAAGCTTCTGTACTATACTTCTGTATGGGGATCACCTTACCTTTAAGACCGTGTTTTTTTAAATTCCTTAAGAATGTCTTAAAATAAGGTTTTTTGTAATAAATGGACTCTGGAACGAAGGGGTCAATGGCATAAATGGAGCGCTTTTTTGAACTCATCAAACTACTCCCAAGCCCTAACGCGATTGTACTTTTGCCTTTATAGGAACCAATTTCAACTAACTCTCCAGGTAGATGGTCAACCCAGACGGGTAGTTGAATTAGCGTAAGCTGCTCCAGCTCTGAAAGCCAACCCTCAATACTACCCACAATGTGCAGGATTTCTTTGATATTAGTTATTTCTTTCATAAAGAACACCTCTTTTAATGTTCATCCCGGCTTTAGATGAAACAGCCAACATCAAATTTATATGACTGGATAGAATAACATTTCCCTCATTTTTAAAATTCTACCTATCTTAATACTCTACCTTTTTGCTGCTTCCAGTATATGTTTGATAGTAAGGGTTTGATAATGGGTACTGTGTCTAACTATCTTTTTACTAGGCTAAAGTTCAATCCTGTGGACCTTTTATACTCTTTCTAGCATAAATTAGAATAATAGAACTTGTTGCTAGGAGGAATATGTATGCTAGAGAAAGTGTCTGTCCTTATCCCCTATCAATCCGATAAAGTCCCTAGAAGGGCGGCGTATAAATGGATTCTAAAATTTTATGAAAAGGTTTTGGCTCAAGTAGAAAGTCTGTGTAGGAAAGAACAAAGATTATCCGTTTAATAGAGCAAAGGCCTTGAATAAAGCGGCAAAAAAGCGACCAGGGATATCTTCGTTATTTCCGACGGAGATGTGATTTGTGACCCGGCTACCCTCTGTAAAGCCGTTGCGTTAGTAGATACGGAAGCATGGATTGTACCCTTTAACTATGTGATTAATCTTTCAAAGAAAAATACCTTTAAGTTGTTAAAGTCACAACCCAAATGGCCATTAGACCTTGAACCAGTAAATAATAAAAATCAAGTGGTAAAAAGCAAAAAAAAGTTTGTAGGAAAGGAAAACGTTATAAAACGTGAAAACTATTTTGCTGCAGGCGGCTTTGATGAAAGTTTTGCTGGTTTGGGCGGTGAAGATAATGCCTTCAGGTATGCCGTAAATACGTTATGTGGACCTTTTCAGCGATTAGACAGAGAAGTCATTCATTTTTGGCATCCTAACGCTGCTTATAATAAAAGACTGCGGAAAAAATATGCAGAGGCAAGCTTGAATAAAAGAAAAATGTTAAAGCTAATCAATAGAGAGAAGCTGTAAAAATTATTCTTTGGGAAGTAGGATATTTCCTTGGAAAAACTCAAGTATAAACTATGCACAGGACCAACAAAGCATGAGTCGATGGAGTATGTGTAAAAGTCAGAAGTACTTAATGACTAATACGGTACATCAGCTTTGGCCTATTCTCCCAACCATCTTAAGAGGTGAATCATAAATTAAGGTTAGCCTCTCTTCCAATGAAGTGAGGCTATATTATTCATAAATGCTTGACTACGTAGTAAATCTTGGTAATATCTCAAAATTATTGATTGCCTATTTTATCTCTGGTAGACTTGTTAACAACTAGAAGCAAGTAAATTTCTAGGAAATATGTAAAAGAGATCCCAATCTACTTATATATGGGGTCAAGGGTTGTTCAAGTTGGACAGGCCGAGGACAAGGAAATCCAAAAAATTTTACATCCAAGGAGCTACAACTATGAAAAAACGAAAAATCTTAAGTCTACTACTTGCTGGGAGCATTGTTTTTAGCTCCTTTAGCTCAGCGTCCGCCGCTACATCGAGTCAAATTGCCGCATCCGCCCAGAAATACATAGGACATTCCTTAAGCCAACACACAGCTGGGGAGTTTATCCATCATACTTTAAAGGGAGCGGGGATATCTTCTCCCAAAACCCTCAATGAGCTTTATCGTCAAGGAACCCCCGTTTCGTTATCTAACCTAAAAACAGGAGATGTGGCCTTTTTTGGTTCCAGCGCCTCTAACCTTATTGCATCCGGCGTCTACTTAGGCAACAATAAAATCGCCGTCGCCTATAAACCTTACGGGAGTGTAAAAGTACTTTCAACGAATGATTCGGTCGTAAAAAATAACTTTGTAGGACTTCGAAGCTACGCCACCACTCAAAGTCCTAGCAGTCCTGCGCCAAGCCCTGCAAAGAGCACTACACCAAGTAATGTACAAGATAAACTAATTCAAGCGGGGTTAAAATACCTGGGTACGCCATATGAATATGGCTCTAGCCGCAGCAATACCAAAACCTTTGACTGTTCCGACTTCACTCGTCAGGTGTATTTGGACGCCGTGGGCCTCGATATGGGTAGAGGCGGCGCTACGTCCCAATTTAAATACCTGAAAAGTACAGGGGCAAAAATCAAGACCAATTGGAAGGACCTGGAGAAAGGGGACCTTATGTTCTTCATGCCTTACCGTGGAACGAGCAAATCCAATTATACCACTAATCGAGACAGCATTGGACACTCCGGGATCTATATGGGAGATGGGAAGGTTCTTCACACCTATTCCAAGGATTCCGGCGGTGTACGCATCGATTCTATCGTTAACCGACATTGGGAGTTCCGCTTCATTGGAGGCGGCAGTCCGATAAAAAAATAACATCATAATTCGCCCGCCTCTAACAGGCGGGTTTTTTTCATTCCTTTAATGGATAAAATGATGGAGGACTGGTTATGGAGGTGAAGTCAATGGGTTTTGCGTCTCGAAATCTTTGGTCAGGAATCTTGTTTGGTGTGGGTTTTGTTGCTTTTATTGATGAAATGGTGTTTCATCAGCTCCTGCATTGGCATCACTTTTATGATAAATCTACAACTGCGGTTGGATTGGTATCGGATGGATTATTCCATGCCTTCAGTTGGTTCGCCACCGTTGCAGGTCTTTTTATGTTTGCTGATCTTCGCCGCAGACTGACCCTTCGACTGAAGAAATGGTGGGGAGGTTTTCTGCTTGGAGGAGGAGTTTTTCAACTTTATGATGGCATTATCCAACACATGATGATGAGAATTCACCAGATTCGTTATGATGTAGATATTTTCCCATACGATCTGGCGTGGAACCTCATTGCCGCTGCCATGATACTCGCAGGTACTTTGCTAGTTCTACGTCAAAAAGGAGAACGGCATTTATGATTTTAACCACCATTTTAGTTCTAGGTGGGTTATTATATCTGTTTGCTGCAAGAAACACCCATTGGCCACCTTATCGGAGCTTATGTTGGGTGCTAGGTATCCTTTGTGCGGTTTCCGTGATTAAGCCTCATACGGGTTTTGCCTCGCACATGTGGGGGCATTTACTGCTCGGGATGCAAGCCCCCCTTCTCATGGTCTTATCTAGACCCGTAACCCTTGTCTTGCGGACGATTCCCGCTCCTTTGGCTCGGCAACTCACTCGGTTGATGAAAAGCAGGGCATTCGGTTTGATTAGCGACCCGGTAACCGCCTCCGTACTTAATATAGGTGGACTCTGGCTGCTCTATACAACGAATATTTATGCACATATGCATCATCATGCGGTGCTTCATGAGCTCATTCACTTTCATGTATGGCTCGCTGGTTATTTTTTTACAGCCTCGATGATTTCTTTGGATCCTAGACCCCATCCAAGAAGTTTTCTCTACCGCTCCATTGTACTGGTTATCGCTCTCGCTGCTCATGGCATTCTAGCTAAGTATATTTATGCGAATCCCCCCCTGGGTGTTTCCGCGGAGGAAGCAGAACAAGGCGCTATGATCATGTACTATGGGGGGGACCTGATTGATTTGGTTCTCATTATCATCTTTTGTCATCAATGGTATACCGTGACCCGTCCTAGAGTCGCAAGGTTTCGTGAAAAAACAGTTTGTTTCGCGAAAAACGCAGAAATTTCGCGGAAATAGGATTGAGTTTCGCGGTCCCATAAATATTTAAACTAAATTCCAACAATAACCATTGCTTTATACTAATCCATATGTTAAATTTATTCTTGTCGCAGAAAATATGGCGGTCGTGGCGAAGGGGTTAACGCACCGGATTGTGGCTCCGGCACTCGTGGGTTCAAGTCCCATCGATCGCCCCATATTATGCGCTCGTCGTTCAATGGATAGGACGCCAGATTCCGGTTCTGGCAATGGGGGTTCGACTCCCTCCGAGCGCGCCATAATAACTTCTTGGAGGCGGTGTAGCTCAGCTGGCTAGAGCGCCCGGTTCATACCCGGTAGGTCGTAGGTTCGACTCCTATCACCGCCACCAAAACCTACATAACCAAGCAGCCATCTTCTATTGATAGAAGGGGGCTGCTTTTTTCTTTTCTCTATTATAACCAAAAGGGAGATGAAACTGTTGATTCAACAAAACGTCCAAACCAGCCAAGTAAAATATGATTCGTTTCACTCAATACTCTGTAAGCCCACCTCGCCTGGTCGCTATCCGGCGATCATCACGATTCATGGCATCTACGGTCTACAGGAAATGGATGTGCTCTTCGCCCAGCGACTCGCTTCGCAAGGCTATGTGATATTGGCCCATGGGTGGCAATCGGTAGAAAAGGATCCTGCAGATCAGAAAATCGTCATGGGGATTCGAAAAGCCATCGAGTTTCTTAAGCAGCAGGATCAGGTGAATACTCAACAAACCGGCTTAATCGGCGTCTGTCGCGGGGGCAGTATCGCTATGATTGCCGGTGCTCAGATCGAGGAGTTGAACGTGTCAGTATCTTTCTATGGACAGGCTTATTATCCCTATCTTAATGATAGGAAACCGGCCTCACCGATAGATCTAGCGAATCAGGTTGCCATGCCTATGCTTCTGATTCATGGCGAGGAGGATGTGATTTTTGATGCTCAAGAAACAATTGATTACTGTACAGCCCTACAAACAAGGGGTAAAAAAGCTGATTGTAGACTTTATCCTGGAGCCGGACATGGTTTTTTCCTTAAAGGCCATCGGAACTATCACCCGCAGGCCTCTGAGGATGCTTGGATCGTACTGTCTCAGTTTCTAAAAGAGCACCTCCCCACTTAAACCTTAATATCCTAGAATAGCTGGAGTAGGAGGGTGAGAGTCCATGATAAAGACCAAAAGGCTTTACTTATACCCTTGCACCAAACAAGTCATAGAGCAAATACGAAGGTTGAATGCTTACCCCTTAGGAGATCATATAGACCATTATGTGAATCAAGTCACCCTTGACCCCACCACTATAGGCTGGGGTCCATGGTTTGCTGTCAGAAAAAAAGACAAACGCATCATTGGGGATATGGGTTTTTTCCAAAAGCCCTCACCAGATGGTACGGTTGAGATGGGCTGCAATATTATTCCACAAGCACAAGAAAAAGGATACGCTACAGAGGCGACTAAGAGATTAATCCAATGGGCTTTTGCTTCCAAAGAGACAAGACGAGTGATCGCTGTATGCTACGATCATAATATCCCATCAATTAAGGTTCTTGAAAAGCTTGGGATGAAGAAATACCTCACGCAGAATAGAATGATTTATTGGGAGATCACGAAGAACCAGGAAGCAGATGGAGTGATATAGTCTTCCATACTTTTTGCCAGACGACCACGAGACACGGTATGCCTATGCTCATGAGCCACAGCAGGTGGCGGAAGGGAACAACTTTGCCCTTTGTAAATTATGTAGAATAATTCCCTTATTTCCGAGATAAAGTATTGCCTATTCTTACAGAACGTGGATTAATAAAGACAAAAAGGATGAACTCCTCACGAGAGTTCATCCTTTTTGGATTCTTAAGCAACACCTTCTTTATGCTGTTGTTGGTTACGCAATCTTTTAATATCTGCACGTAGGAAGATGGAAATCACGAAAGCGAAGGTAATCAGTCCCAAGAATACGTAAAATACGGGAATATAACTTCCGGTAGAAGCCTTAATATTGCTAACGAGCATCGGCCCGATAATTCCGCCAAGTGACCAAGTAGTTAAGAGATAGCCGTGAATGGCCCCTAGTTGCTTGGTTCCAAACAGATCCCCGATAAAAGCAGGAAGGTTGGAGAAGCCGCCGCCATAACAGCTTACAACAAGGAATATCAAGACTTGGAACAGAAGTACATTCGTTGTAATCGGTAGAGTTGCAAACGCTATGATTTGAATAACAAAGAAGATTAAGTAAATATTGTGGCGACCTATGTAGTCAGAGGCTGCTGCCCAGCCAAGTCGTCCGCCGCCGTTGAAGATCCCCATAATACCTACCATTGTCGCGGCGGCAGCTGCAGATAATCCTACGACATCTTGAGCCATTGGGGAAGCCACGGAAATCATCATGATTCCAGCACTTGTGTTCATGAGCATCATGACCCAAAGCATCCAAAAATGCTTCGTTTTTACTGCTTCTTTAGAAGTCATTTGACGTAGATCCTTTAATACCACTTTTTCACCTGAAGCAATGGCCTTCTTTAATCCTTCTGGCATCCAGCCATCTTTTGGAGGGGCGATGTAGGAAGCACCTAATACCATTAGCATAATATAGCAAACACCTAAAATATAAAACGTGTTCGTAATACCTACCGATACAATTAAATTGGCTGCGAGAGGAGCAGTAGCAAGAGCCCCTGAACCAAAACCAAGTACGGCCATCCCTGTGGCTAAGCCCCTGCGATCAGGGAACCATTTAACAAGCGTGGATACAGGAGCAATGTAACCGATACCAAGACCTAGTCCACTTAATAAACCGTAGGTAAGCAAGAATAGCATCGAGGAGTCAATGGCAACAGCAAAACCAGAACCGGCTTGACCTAAGCCGAATAACACGGCAGCGAATAAAGCAGAATTTCTTGGACCTTGTCTCTCTACAAACTTCCCAAAGATCGCTGCAGACATCCCTGCAAGCGCCATCATTATTGTGAAAGCCAGAGTAACATCGGTTTCTGACCAACCCATTGTTTCAACCAACGGCTTTTTGTAAACACTGTAAGCGTATGCGGCGCCGATCGAAATGTGAATAGCAATAGCGGATAAAGCAATGAGCCATCTGTTTTTCGTTTTCATTACATCCTCCTGGAATTTTATTTTCTCTATACTTGTAATTACTACAATTATAATAAGTTTTTGAATGTTTGACATAATTTAGAGGCAAGTGGTCCAAATCGCGGTGTAAAGAGTTGGAAATAGAGGCTGAAATGCTGAAAAGATTCATAAATAGATCTTGCACAAGGCTGACTACGGATCAACCTTAACTAAATTTTAAAGATTAAGTAACACTCCTGTAACATCAACGAGCTAAGATGATAGTAATCAATTTGACCCCCTTAGAAATAAACTTTGGACTTGCTTTTCAGCAAGTCCATTTTTTTGTCCTCTGATGGTTACAATAAAAGGAAAACAAGAAATTAAGAAAGGACGGGATTTAAATGGCGAGTCAAACAGGGGCGATTGTTCAACGTTCGTTAAACGCGTTACTCGAGGATCCATCATTTTTGCCGGAAGTTCAGGGGAATAGCCGAATCCAGGCTTTCACCTCTTTAGCAGCCATTCTTTCCACCCCGAACCAAATCCACAAAGCGTTCTTGCGCATTTCCTTAGAAAACGGAAATGTCGTTCGAATTCCAGCTTATCGCGTTCAGCATAATAATACCCTTGGTCCTTATAAAGGAGGGATTCGCTTCCACGAATCTGTCAATGAGGAGGAAGTAACGAATCTGGCAGCATTAATGACCTTGAAGAACGCTCTTCACGATGTTCCCTTTGGAGGGGGAAAAGGGGGAGTGGCCATTGATCCAAGAGATTATACGGTTAAGGAACTGCATCTCATCAGCACGAAATATGTGCAATATTTTAGTGATAGTTTGGGTCCAGACAAGGATATTCCAGCCCCGGACGTAGGGACAGGGGATCGGGAAATGGACTGGATGACAGCCGAATACAAGAGTATCCGTCCCGGAAAGCCATATAGAGGGAGTTTTACCGGAAAAAGTGTAGTGAACGGTGGATCCCTAGGGCGTCGAGAAGCCACAGGAAAGGGCGTATATTTTACACTCCGATATATGTTGCACGACTTCTTAGAGGAGCAGAGCAAGTGGCTGGATGGAAAAGAAAACATTTTCGCCCAAACCGCATTAGCCCATAAGGATCGTCTGCTAAAAATCGCGGTACAGGGATTTGGCAATGTAGGCTCCATTGCTGCACTTGAAGCTTATCAAGATAACCATTTGCACACGAAAGTTATCGCCGTTAGCGACCGAAACGTAACCCTCTACAATGAAGAAGGATTGGACATACCCTCACTTTTGGATTTTGCTACAAGCAACAAGGGCGACCTTCCTGTAACCGAAGAACAATTGGGTGCCT
>JBEQAI010000027.1:0-17146 GCA_041640415.1 Ammoniphilus sp.
CATTGAACAGAAGGATGAGGAATCTACGCTGAATTTAATGAAATGGTCCTCCTACTTTAAAGGTTCCATGGCATATAAGAACATCGTGGATCGATATGTAAAAGAGTTGCAGCAATCCATTCTTCCGAAAAAAGACTTTAAGCTAGGAAAATTCGTGGTTTATTCCCACGAGGAAATTCGCCGACTTTTCTTTGTGGATTATGCGTACATGCCTGTTTATAAACGAATTGAGTCCATTAAGAAAATATTATCCAATCACTTAAGAACGAAGAAAAAAGAAATACTGAAAGAGATCGAGGAAGCCTATGACAATAAAATAGATCTTTGTTTCATCAAAATGAAGGATCTGGAAAAAAGGCGGACCAAGGTCGTTCATTTAATGGATAAGAAAGAAGAGACACTCCAAAAGTTTGAGAAAAAAGCAAGGACCTTGGTAAAAGACTATATGTCGGAATTGAGCAAGCCAGATCTGTTTGACTACTATCTCCAACTCTTCGAAGATAAAGAGAGAATGAATCGATATACCAAGGGGACCATTGAAGAGGGAAAAATCCGCTATCTTTGTCAAACTACGCAAGAAATACTGAAAAACAAAAAGTATGAGATGGAGGATATGGCCGCTCTCCTTTATCTCAAACACTTGCTGTTTGGATTGGATGACAACATCAAAATAAAAAATGTTGTCGTTGATGAAGCGCAAGATTTTAGCGCCTTCCAATTCTACGCTTTGAAGACTGCCCTGAATACGGATCTGTTTACGATCTTGGGAGATTTATCCCAGGGCATCCACTCTTATCGCGGAATCACCGATTGGCAGGACCTTATCTCAGAAGTCTTTCCAGACAAAAATGCACAATATATGACTCTACAACAAAGCTACCGGACCACCATTGAAATTATGAGTCTAGCAAATGCAGTTATATGCCAAAGCAAAAGTAAAGGCATTGTCTTGGCGGAACCGGTTGTGCGACATGGCATGAAACCACGTATCCAATATATCGCGGAGGAAGATCAACTCATCTCATCGATACAAGTACAGATTCAAGAGATAAGAAATGACGGACATCAATCCATAGCCATCATCGGGAAGTCCAAGGAGGAATGCAAAAGGATTCAAAAACGATTAGCTAAAGAATCCTCTTTACCTATTAAGCTCCTTCATGGCGAAGAGGAAATGGATAAAAACGAGATCCTTATTGTTCCCGCCCATATTGCAAAAGGTCTAGAATTCGATGCCGTCATGATCGTGACCCTAGAAGATACATTTTCCTCTTCAAATGAGCTGGATATCAAACTCCTTTATGTGGCCATGACCCGTCCTCTTCACCGCCTATCCTTCATTGCCAAGAAGAGGACACTTCCGATCCTAGATCATGTGCCTTCAGACCTTATGGCTAAATAAATATCTAACTTTTTGGCACCGAGATTTGCACCTGACAGTAATTTAGATTACAGGAAGGATTGTGAAGGTGACATGAAAGATCTTATTCATTTGACCGATGAAGTTGAAGTGCTACGAGCCCAAAAAGAAAAGTTAAAAATCCATATTATGTTACCGGATTTAAGCTGGCAGACTCGGATGAGCATGTATAAGGAAGTTCATGATATCAATGAAAAAATTATGGAGATTCTTTCAGGCGCGCACAGCGAATAATTGAAAAACAAAGCATGGCAATTAACATGTGCTATGCTTTTTATTTTTCATCCCCTATTCAGTACATAAACCACTTTTAAAACCTCTAAACTTGAGAATCAAATTCAATATGTTAAAATCGATTAGTAAAACTTAAAAAAATTTTCAAATAGCTAAGGATGAGGTTTATTCATGAGACTGATAAAGGAAATGATACATAAAGATGTGATAGAACTAGAGGGTAAAACGTTTGAAAGAAGGGCAGCTCGCGGGATCATCTTAAAAGGATCCAAGATTCTTCTTTTATATACCAAAAGATATAACGATTACAGTTTCCCCGGCGGAGGCGTAGAATTAAACGAAGATTTGATTATGGGGCTCAAACGGGAAATTGCAGAAGAAACCGGGGCTAAGAACATTAAGGTTATTAGCGAATATGGATTCATTGACGAATTCAGGCCACATTACAAGCCAGAATATGACCTCATTCATATGATGTCTTATTTTTATGTTTGTGAAATAGACGAAATTCTTGAACAAGCCAAGCTAGAAGACTATGAGTTAGCCAATGGTATGTCTTCAGTGTGGATTGATATCCATGAAGCAATTCATCATAACAAAGAGGTCATGGCTAAACAAGAAGCATCAATGGGCTTTTCAATCGAAAGAGAGACCTTGGTGTTAGAATTAGTCGCTAAGGAATTATTGGGGGAATTTGCAAAATAGTGCCTTTGGCTACGTTGCCTGAAGGATTTCTTCCAGCAGAACAATGAATGAGCAAACGCTTTTGGAAAGCATCATCTTGTCCCATTTGATTTGATCTTCAGGATGTGTGGATGGGGTAACAGAGAGATAAAGTAGAAACAATATACAATATCAAAGTCTCTAGGATGATAAAATATCCGATTATATAACCGAATTAAGTTTGTATGTGCAAAATGGTGGCTTAGTGATGGAAAAAACTTTGGTTGCTATTAGATAAAAAAGACAATGCTTATGTAAATAGGAGCATTGTCCTTTTTTATCCATATGGTTAGGTTCGTTTTTAATTAAATTATGTACATAGTTATATATTGTCATGGTCTTTTATGTACATCTTTTTAATTTGTACAGTGTATTACATGGAAACGACATTATAGATATCAATATGTGGGATAGTTTTGAAAAAATTATGTACACAAGATTCATGGAGATATCTGGACAACCACGGAAACTGATAGAGGAGCTTAGAACTACCTCCAAGGAAGTGGAAATTCTGATCCTTATGGCGGGTGAACAATTCCTTAAAGATCTCTTCCCTTTCCTCTTCAGAAAGTTTCACGCTTCCTCCGATCCCGATTACAGGATGATCCTGTTCGGCAATCATTTGATCGAGTACTTCCCAAGGGCTTTGAACATGCCAAATTTCGATGGGCTTCAATCCCATGGATTTGAGATATTCTGTATTCCGCTTTGTGGCTTCAATGTCACCCACCACATCGAGAGTGAAGCAACCGAATAGTATTTCATCATTTTGATGCTTTAGAAGGAAGCGGGCATAATCTTCTACCTCAATTGGCTCCACTTCTTTTCCTTCTTCAGCTGCTCGCCAAGAACTAAAAGCTCCACTGTCGACTAATACCTTGAGTCCTAGTCTACGACAATGATACTTCCAATTCTCATTCGGATCGTCCCTTAGAGCAAAATAGCTCATCAAGACGATAGAAAATCCCTGCTCTTTGGCGATTTCCAAATCTCTTGGACTTCTTTCCACACTAGAAGGAAAGTACCTTGTAGCTTTTAAACTGATTCTGAGCAGTCCTGATGACGTTTTAAGCAGCATTGCAATATCATAGAATACAATACCATGAGGGCGCTGTTATAACGGCTATACGGCTCCAGTTCCTTACGGGTGCTGGTTCGCTGATAGAACATAAACCGAATCCTTTTTTAACTTATCTCGACTGATTCGATTCATTTTCCACCCTTTTTTGGATCGAAGATAGATCGCGTCCGATGTCACTTTAATAACAGAATTAGACCGGCCTTTCCCAGTTAAAAATTCATAGCGTCCCTTGCAGGAGACACCCTTTTTCAAACGGTTAAAGAACCAAAGTTCTTTATTTTGAGCTTGGATATCGAAATAATCCATATCTGAATCTTCTCCCTTCTATTTCACTGAGGCCGTTTTTACTTTTTCGCTTTCGGTTCTTCCACGAACTTAAATGTGCTTCGCGGTGTTGTCCAAGTCGCTTGAGCCTTGAGGAACCCACTCTCATCACCATCGATCCATTTCTTCAACGTCTTGGTATCTTGGGTGAGTACAGCATTGACATCCAGCCCATGATCCTCCGCAAATTGCCTTAAGACATCCATCGGAATTTTGAGGCTCGGTTCGCTTTGTACAAATTCCCATCGTCCGCCATGGATGACAATCGGAATCTTATGATTTTATCACATGTGCTTTGAGTCCATCCTTCATGCGTTTAATCGCATTCTCCTGAATAAGAATAAATTCACCGATCCTAGCAGCTTCCTCTTCATTCTTCGGAATGCCGTCACCGGGTAAACCATTCATCATCCCACCTGCACAAAGCGTAGAGTACGGACAATGTTCACATTTGCTTCGATCTGATGTCATAGCCCAATCATCCCTGTTAAAAGGATCACGACTTTCGATCTCTCGAATAGTGTTGCAAGCCCATTTTTCTGCAGCCTGTAAAATCTCATCCGTGAAGATGACCTCCGTATCTGAATCATCTGGACATCGAGGAAATATCAATCTTCCCTTAAAAGTACTTCCAATCAGTCTTCCCCGCATCTTTTTGGGTAAGTTGCTTAGTTGCTTGGAATCCTTCGCCTCATAAGGATACCATCTAGTCTTAAAATCACAGATCAACACTTCATCTTCAACAGGATTATTGATGACGATATCTAAGTAGAGTTAGATCAAAAGCGGCATCTGTTTTCTACTGTTAAATGAAGTTCAGAAACCATATCCGAATACTCATTCTCGAAGGCTTTTAAACGTATATATGCCTTTTTGACCATAGAAGTAATGTAATAGTCTCGTTCTGCTACTAAAAACATAAACAATTATCACCATCTGCTTATGCTAGATGGTTTCCTGCTTCTACGAACCCGATCTCGCCAACTTCTCGCTACTATCGTTGATATGGCTCTCCACAGGCGTTAATTCCGATGTAGCCCACCGTACACATATCCCTTATCGAGCAGTGATGAGGGTATATTCTGTTGCATATTTTAGGTTCAAACTAGCGTTAAAGTCCCTGTTTAATTCCACATGACAGTGTTCGCATTTAAAGATTCTATCTGACAAACTCAGGTTAACTTTCTTAAATCCACAGCATGAGCATAGTTTTGAGCTAGGATAAAAACGATCAACCCTTCGTAATTCAATTCCGTGTTGATTACATTTAGAAGTTAACCATTCTGTAAAGCGATAGAATTTTTGCTTACGAACCGAATCAGACAGATGACGATTCTTCATCATTCCTTTAACATTCAAGTCCTCTACTGTAATATACTTCGGTTTGGCTTTCACTAAAGTATGAACGACGTGCCTTACATACTCTTCACGGATATTAGATAATCTAGCATGAAGTTTTTGAATGATTAATACTTGCTTTTGTATGTTCTTATAGCAGGATTTACCTACCATTCTTTTCTTATTTTCATATTTCCGACTTAACTTTCGTTGTTGTCGTTGTAATGATTTTTCTAACTTCTTGACCTTTTGGGTATAGTTTATATTTTTAAACACGCTATGGTTACTACACACTGCAAAATCTTTAATTCCCACATCCACTCCGATGCCTTCGTTGATATGGATTGGGGGAAGAGTAGAATCGACTTCACATAAGACGGATACAAAAAATTTTCCTGCTTTATAAGAAAGAGTTCCGCTACTTACTTTTGCGTGAACAGGAATATAACCATATTCTTTTACCTTCACCCAACCAAAAGTAGGAATTTTCAATCGATGACGTTCTACTGTCCAATCTGTTTCGTTATTCTTAGGAAAATACGCTTTAACGTCTTGATTCTTCTTTTTCTTGAATCTAGGGAATTTACTCAACCCTTTGAAGAATCGCTTAAAAGCCTTTTCTCCATTCATAATCGCTTGCTTGACAGCTTTGCTGGATACTTCCTTAATCCATTGATCTTTCTCGTTCGTATATATGTTGTTCAACCACTTAGAGAACTCCATTCCACTAATAAAGGTTTTATCTTTTTGGTATTGTTCTTTATTTTTGGAAAGGTAGAGATTATAGACATACCGACAAACACCAATGGTTTGATGCGCTTTTTCACGTTGCTTTTCATTTAAGGTCACTTCTACCTTATACGCTCTCTTCATAACTCCTTATCCTCTTTCAATTTCTTCTTATATTTACGCAATCCGTAGATGACAAGAAAACACATGGATCATAGAGAGTAAATCTTGAATGAATTCTTCTTCTTTCGGTTCGTATATCTTTTCCATAGTTATACTCTATTACAGATGATTATGGTTGGCTACATTTTCATTAACTGTTTTTACCTCCTTTTTAGTGGGGTCCCAAATATAGTGAGATTCATTAATTGGAGAGAAACCGATTTTTTTCCAATAGATGGAATTCGTAGTCTGTCACTTTGGCAAGAATGGGGGATTTTGCATATCGGAACAAATATTGAAGTAGACCTTCTTGAGCACTGTCTGTTCCCTCGATCCGATAAATAGTCGGAGCCCCCATCCGGAAAAGGGATTAACTTCAAAATAATTACTAAAACCAACGTAAAGTGTCCCTTCCATAATCTCACCATGAATCAACTATACTCAGAAAATCTATCCTTATATTTCTTTTGAATCTCTACGATTATCTCTCCTTCTTGATGTGGTAATCAAAAAGGCATTTTCCTTAGGAGGAAAAATTCCCTTATCTACTCTCGACTCGATATGAATCTAAAAACGTGATTTTCCAAGATGAACATGGTATAGCTCCGGATCGGATAACCGTAGAGCCTCCATCGCTAATCCTCGGTGAATCGTTTTTAGATTTAATCCCGATGGGATAATATCTACCATTCCCATCTTCATCAATTGATCCATCTCCAAGCAAATGGTTTGAAGGTGTTTCACTGCCTCCTGTGTAAAGAGATCTGTTTTAGATTCTTTGCTCTTATCAACAGATCGAAAGAAATCGAGATGGTAATCCCAACCATTCCCTTGGCTTTCTACATAAATCAGCAGCTCTAGATCCCAATCCTTTAAAAACACTTTATCGTATTTAAAGGTGCTTCCATCCACTCGTTCTATAGGAACTCCATAGCGGATAATGATGGATAGCGAAGGATACATAAACCCTTGCCTTTTAAGAAGTTCCTCTATCACAAAACGTGTGTTGTCGTAATGATCCCAATTCCAGCCGATCAGCTTACCTTCTAAACTCTCTGCAGCCTGTAAAAATTGGTCTTTTTCATGAATGATATCCATATTTACTCCTTTCCCACTTCACGAACTTACTGTGATAAAAGTAAAAAAGGACATTTCCCTTTGGAAAATGCCCTTACACTTATGGTTTATGTGACTAAAGTAGCCAGCTCCATCATTTAAAAATCCGATGACAGCAACGGTAAAATCACTGAGTCATAACAATATACTTTCACTCTTAATAAATCATTAGAATTAGGATCCTCCTCAAATTTGAGTAATACATTCACTGCAGATCCTTTCACCCCCTAAACGGAGAGTTGAACAAATCCCTCCGTTTGGAAATGATGCCTCTTTATTCTTGCGCCAATAGATAATAATAAAGCGCCTCTCCCATAAGTTCGCTAACGTCGATATCCTTCGCCTCTTCGGTCAGTCTTATCATCATTAACACTCCTTTAATAGTTTTGATTTAATACTTTAAAGTTAGAAAGGAAGGTCATCATCTTGGATGTCTACTGTTCTTCCTTCATTGGCAAACGGATCTTCATAACTAGCAGAAGAGCCTCTTCCGCTTGAAGATGGCGCATTACCCTCTCTTTTCTCACCAGTCGGTGATAGGAATTGTACGTTGTCTGCAACGACTTCCGTTACATAACGCTTTTTTCCATCCTTGTCATCATAGGAACGAGTTTGCAAACGCCCTTCCAAACCCGCTTGAGACCCTTTCTTCAAATAGTTGGCCACAAGTTCCGCCAGCTGTCTCCAAGCCACGATACTGATAAAATCAGCTTCACGCTCACCCTGTCCATTCGTAAATGTACGATTTACAGCAAGCGTAAAAGTAGCAACGGCCACTCCGGATGGAGTGTATCTGAGCTCAGGATCCTTCGTAAGTCTGCCTACAAGAACAACACGGTTAATCATTTCACATCTCTCCTTGTAATCAAGTTTTATGGTATTGGTAGCAACGTTAAGGCGTTGGTACAATCAAAAAGGTGTCTATGCACTCAGCACAACAGGACGTCTTTCCTTGGTCCGAAGATCGATCTCCACAGGGAGCTTCGAATTTAACAAGAGGTCGTCGAGACCTTTCCCATCGGATACATTCCATGTCCATATCACTACATCGATTCCCAGCTGCAGCAGTTGTTGAGCAAAGAGAACCAATTGATTAAAGACTTGTTCATTCTTGCCGTTGACCTCTTCCTCCTTGTAAAGGCTATCGGTATCATAGGCTATAATGAATTTCTTCGTTCCCCATCGCTGAATCGTTGGGATTACGTTCTTGAAATTCCCGACCCCTGGCACCCCAATCACCGGCATTTGAAGACGATTGCTTGCAATGGCCGATTTGTGCTCGCCCTCAGTCCCGATAACCACATCCATACGGAATAAATCCGTAATTTCGGTTCCGGGTGTCCACAAGCCAAGTTGTTGGGCAGGAACGACGATATTAAGCGGCGCGCCAGATGGGGCTCCACCTTTTCGCATCTTGGAAGGATCCGTTTCAAATTGGATATTCGGTGCGGAGCTGAACCAAATGTACTTTGGTTTTCCATTGGTGGCTACCCGCATTCGAACAATACGTCCTAAATCATCACGGACCGGGATGAAATATCCTTTGGTTACACTCAACGTCCAGAGCCAATCCTTTTCATTCGAAGGATCACCACCCTTTTTAAGACGCTGGGTAAAACCAGGAATTCTCTCTAAAGACTCCCCATCATCCTGCAACTTTTTGATGATAGAGAAAATTTCATCAGGAGTAGCTGGAACCGAACGCAAGCCAATACGAAGGATATGTTCCTTGTTGTATTGTCGCTTGGGGCCCATCCATTCCTCTGCATGTTCACGATATATCGGACACATCTGCAAAAATTTCCGATAAATCCGATCGCATGTATCTGCATCCCTCGCCTCAACCTCTTCGTAACTCTTGCCTGTAAAGGGGGTCTGAACCCTCTGAGATGAATGCTGGGCTGCTTGACGTGTGGAATGTCGTTTCGTCGTATTTGTTGACCCCTCATGAATGATGGAAATCCCCATGAGTTCGGCAATGCCAATAACAGAGTAGACAAAATGTTGTTTCGGATCCCAATCTCCAAACGTCCGCCAAGCATAATACTTGATGGCATCAGATCCTTGGGCCCCGCAACCTCCGCCTCCAAAACATTTCCATCCATTTCCGTTGGATTGGATGTAGGTATCTGGAGTTCGCTCGTGGTGTGCTGGATTGGGACAATAGACCTGAAAAGACGAACCGACCCGTTTGGGATTGTCGCCTAAACGATCTGCTAACTCCAATGTGCTCACACTTTTCACGCTGTCAATGGTATGTTGACTAATTCGCATGAGTACCCTCCCTAAGAAAGTTATTTGGTATGTGAGTATTTTGGCATAAAAAAATACCCATCTATGGCATCGATGTTGTCCTAAAAAAAGACAGATCAATCCCCATAGATGGGTATTCTTGGGCTAAAGCCTCTCAAAACTCGCCGTTCGCGTGAACAGGAGCAGAAAAAAAGAAATCAAAAAATAATATATGTAAATTATAGCACAGTAAAAATAAATTGTTAATAGAAAATAGGTCTTTTTGGGTTGGTGTGGTGGAGATCTTTTATTTATTCTTTGTAGTAAGTTTAATAAATGAAAGATAAGAATATAGATTATCAGTTAAGGTCGGTTAAAAGATAATGATTAATAAACATTTTTAATATCTCTTTATTAATACCCCTTTTTAAAACCCATTAGGATCTTCTCTCACCCCCTTTCATCCCAGCTGTATCAACGGTTTGAAGAATAGACCCAAATTAACCCATAGAAGAAAAAATACTTCTCACAAATTTATTTTTAACTTTCACATTCCTTTATTCAGGATCCACATTCCAAAAAATACTATCTACAACCCAAAATATAATATCCACAGAAAATGAAAGTCCAATAATGTATAAATATAACGATATAGTTAAAAATTGGATATCATATGCAACAAAAAAGCGAAGATGAGTGGGATGTCCACTTTGTCTTCGCTTTACATGTCCTTCGTGACAAGGGTTCAAATAAAAAACGGCACGACAACAGCCGGCCATCCGATGGTTTTAAAAAGTCGGGGATCGCCGGTTCTTATTCTGCTTCTAGCCAATTATAAAATGGAAACGGTTCCTTAGATTCTAGAATTACTTGTTCTCTCGCTGGATTTTTTTCTGTCTTTTGCACCTCTCTTTTTAACTGTTTTTCAAGTAGGTAACGAAGGGCATTGTTTAATTTAGATAGGCGTCCCTCAAATCGGGTTACCCAGGAACGAACACCGGATATAGCCAAATCTTTTGTGGTATTCAGAGCTTGTTTTGTATGAGCAATGCAATTGCGGATTGTTGGCAATATCTTTTCTTCTAAATCTAGCAAAGTGCCGCGAAGATACGGAATGACCTCATTTTTCAACTCTAATTGATAGAGCTTAAAAGAAAGTAATACTTTATCAAGGGCATGGGTAAATAACTCCAATCCGATGGATCCGAGGTCATAGAAATACTGTTTTTTAATGGCGATCATGTCACCTTTGGTTTTATCGGAAAGTAAATCACAAGTACTTGTTACCAATAGGTCATCTAACCATTTGATATCCCCTTGGTTTTTCAATGGTTGGACTTCAAATTGTTCAAGTATCCCTGTCACTTTGAACCAATGGTCTCCCTTGGTAGCGGGTTCAAACTTTAAGAACGCCTTGGCTTCTTCGAGAACATCGAGGGCAGGCTTTTTGCTGTACAGATTGAGGACCCCATCAAGTTGGTATGGTTTGTGATATAAGGTGGAAAGCTCCCTTTCCAATTTACGCCCCTCGTTGTAAACCCCTACCCATAGAGTATAGAGAATAAACCGTTGAGCTTGAACGCTCAAGGCTTTAAACTCGTCTGATTCGATAAAAGGGTAGTGCTTAACATATCCGTCTTTATAATCTTTCGACGGAACATGCTTTACAAGATAGATACGGTCACCATCAACACGAATGACCCCCTCTTTTTCTGCTGCTTTCATGAATTTATAAATGGATTGAATATCGCACTTCATTTCTTGAGCAATTTCTTCTTTGGTGAGTGGAACCAATCCATCTACACATACAAAACGGGATAACACAAAATGAAATTGCATACGAAGAGGGCTGTAATTTTTCGTATAGGTTGGATCACACAAGTCACGATGGATCATTTTCCACTCACCTCCTTTTTTTATATCAAAATGAGAATAAAATTTTGAAAATCATCTTGCAGACTCTTGAAACCCTTGATTTATATAGGGGGTTATAGGTATAATTACTTTTAAAGGCAACAAGAAACCGAGCCCTGGTTATTCGATTTTTTCGAAAAACAGGCTTCTTATTTTTTGTAGTTGTGTTTTTGCTGTGTGAGGGATCGTGGTCGCCAAACTCGATCCCTCAAAAAACGAATCTAGTAATTAATTGTTGAGAGAATCGGTCGCCAAACCTCTCTCAAACTTTCCCAACTTCCATTGCCAAATGGAAGTTTTTTTTCTTAAAACCGACAATATTTTAACTAAGATTTACATGATAAATATACCAAATCTCAAATGTATTGCCAAACAGAGTACAGAGGGATAAAATCACGGAGTACAAAGGGATAAAATACGGAGTACAGAGGGATAAAAAGAAAAAACACGGAGTACAGAGGGATAAAATACGGAGTACAGAGAGACAAAAAGAAAAAATACGGAGTACAGAGGGATAAAATAAAAATTCCAGTTTCTTGTTACATTTTCTAAATAAATATAATAGAAATACGGAGTACAGAGGGATAATAACGGAGTATAGAAGGATATAACCTGGAGTACAGAGGGATAAAAAGCTTCCTTTAGGAATATAAACTGGGAATTAAATTTTAAAAAAAATTTTTTCGACACGATACGACAACGGCATTTTCGGAGTACAGAGGGATAAAAGAATGTTCTTTTCCCTAGACGGAGTACAGAGGGATAAAAGAATGTTCTTTTCCCTAGACGGAGTACAGAGGGATAAAAGAATGTTCTTTTCCCTAGACGGAGTACAGAGGGATAAAAAGAATGTTTATTCTTAGACGGAGTACAGAGGGATAAAAAGAATGTTTATTCTTAGACGGAGTACAGAGGGATAAAAGAATGTTCTTTTCCTTAGACGGAGTACAGAGGGATAAAAGAATGTTCTTTTCCTTAGATGGAGTACAGAGGGATAAAAAGAATGTTCTTTCCCTTAGACGGAGTACAGAGGGATAAGGAGAATGTTTATTCTTAGACGGAGTACAGAGGGATAAAAGGATAAAGAGCACATCATTGCCTGAAGTTAAGTCAGGTTATGTGTGCTCTTTGTTGTGAAGTCTAATTTTGTGAATGTTCTTGCCTGGTCTCATCTAAATTTTCTAAGATATCATCGGATGGCGTGATAAGAATATACTTATAAGCTTTACCTTCACGGACAAGTTCATAATCGGAAATGATCTCGTTATCAACGAGTTCATTTAGAGATTTTCTAATTCGATCAAGAGATTTATGTCGTGGCAATTCTGTTAAGTTTAATGTTGATATAAGTTCATCTATTTTTAGTTGATTTGTCTCATCGATAATGCTTGCGATAAGAGGATAAAGTAATTTTGATGTTTTGGAACTGAGATCTTGATAGGTTGAAAGACTAATTCGTGCAATATTGCCTGCCGTTAATCCGTTGTGAAGGTAGTCATTAAATGTAATGTATACCATTTTTTCATCCTGATCAAAATCTGCAAATTGAATCACATTATGAATCCTTGTTCGATATGGCTTAATAGGCTCTTCTTCTCTATAATCATGCATAATAATGGAGGTTGTTGCCAATTTATTTAAACTAGTGGCTATAATTTCATATGTTCCACCATCTCTGTTTCCTTCGACTACATCACATAGTTCGCCAATGTGAAACTCAAATTCTTTTTGGTTACCTTTTATTTCCCACAGTTTTTGTAGCCCAACAAAAACTTTGAAATCAAAAGGGGTTAAATATCCTCCGTGTTTAGCTGTATATTCAACGGTTCGATACCCAGATCTAGTTTCAACGATATGACCATGTTCGTTCCTCAACGAGACCAGTGTTTTCTCATTGGGAGAAGTACTAGAAAAGATAGGAGCTAAACCATAGTTCTTCTCAATCGGATCATTTCTCTTTTTGGACGATTCCTGTCTTCTTTTTAAAGCTTCTTCCACAATTTCTTTCCGAAACTGGAATATTTTCCTTTGTACAAGCAAAGAGGGTGAATCTGGTTTCAAAATAATATTGTCGCTTAACTTTAATAGTTCCTCGTTTAAGTAAAGAAGAGTTTCTTTCAAATTTGTCGCGTTTTCACTTTTTAATTGATTCGCGATGCGACGTTTAATAAATTGTAATTCATTGAAAATTTTTTTGGTTGTTACTTCACTTAGGATTTCCTCTATATCTTTTGTGGAATCTTCAAGTATCCCTATTACTTTTTTGGACAACGTGGACCACCTATCCTTTAAAACCTCTATATATTCTATTTTATCATGTTTATTTAAACAAGGCTTATAGATTGTGGTCATTTCTACATCTCCTTTTTCAGGTAATAAAAAAAAGCACTACCAAGTTCCAAATAGGCATAGATTCCCTATTGGAATTGGCGGTGCTCCCGCATTAATTCGTATGTTGTTAAATATAATTATTATTGATATTAGGGAATGTGTCAACAATTCCCTGATATTCATATAAACATTCTATGATCTCACAGAGAATACTGTCGATACTAAGTTCTATTAGAAACATACTCAGTACTCGATAAAGATCATTCAAAAACGGAGTATAGAGGGATAAGAAAGAGAGTTTTTCATTTTCCTCATACCAAATCCATGCACTTTATAATTAGGGCTCCTATGGACATCTAACGTCTCGACCTAAAATCTTGATGAAGGTTTGATAATCCTCAGTGATTTCAAATGACTGGGGATCTATATATTCTAGTTGTTTTTTTAGTTTTCTCATTTCCTCCTGCAGTTCACGAATGGTTTGATCTTTCAACTCCAATTCATTTTGTAAATTTCTGATAATCCTCATATTGTTAATGAAGAAAATACATTACGTTTTCAAAGTTCATGTTTTTTCTTTTCATAGGCTTGTAAGGTATTTTGGGTGAGGTTGTTATGCTGACTTCCCGCCCCATTCTTTATTAGTGGTTTCATCAAGGATTTTATCTATTTTTGTTCTTCTTTGGCGTATTTCATTTATTTTTCATATTGTTTCCGGATGGTACTATTCCAACGGAACCACAAGCGTAAGGTGTTCGTTATAAGCATTTCCCACTTCTTCAAAAGTTACGACTAGGGTATTTCTTTTCGGAAAAGTCTCCCAAGCCGAAATTAAAATGGAAGAATAGTTAACAGACTAACTTTGAAACAAAAAATGCATCGGGAAACAAGGTGGTGGCCTTATTTACCGATGCTCTAATTCTGATTCATTCAGTATTGGCGAAAATCAACACCAAGAATAACTATCTTTTCCTCCGGATAATCTGTTTAACGTGTCTGGACAGCTCCAAAGCCAGGTTCTTGGACACAATGATGGATTTCCCAGGATACATATACCGAACGCGATCTAGGATGGCAGGCTGTTGCGGACCAACATACAGACATAAGACTTCAATTCCTCGTTTTTCCGCCTGAAGGACAATGGATCTCATCGTATCATAGTCCTCGTTATCAGCAAAACAAGGTTCCCCGTCAGACAGCATAATCAGTACTCGAACATCCTCAGTGTATTTCCCTAGTTCATCTACTGCCCATTGAAGTGCAACCGTATCCCGGTTCCCACACATGGACTCCAGTCCTCCCACGAACCCTTTTTCTGTAGAAGAAAAACGTCCATAAGGTTTAAGTGGATAGATGATATTACCCTCTCGGTAGTCCTCTGTAAATCCATAAGAGGCTACAGGTAGGTTGGCTTTCTCACAAGCCTCAAGCATAAGGACTTGAGCTCTTTTCATCTCGTCAATAATGCGGTGAGATGTACCTGGAAAACGGCTTCCGGTACTTCCGGAACAGTCATTGAGAAGTAAAACCCTTGCATTTTTCCCAGGAGTCCCTTTGGTTCGCTTTTCAAAGACATTCGCATCCCCTAATTGATCTGCTCTCCAAGCTCGACTGGCTTGAATGCGGCCGGAGCGTTGGTTTTTTCGGTGTTCATCAGGAACTCCTTCCAAAAGACCGGATAAGGCTTTGGCTGTCGGAGTTACATGCCGGCGAATCTCGTTGGAGAGTTTATCGTACACTTTCGTATCCGTCTGAGGAAAAGGCTTAATGGTAAGCGAGCTGGAGTAGGCTGGTCGATCTTCACGATGTTCGTGGATTGTCACCTCTTCCTTTCGGGTTTGATAAGGGCCTAACTCTTCCTCTGCCTCCTTCTCATCTTTCTCTAACTGCTTTTCTTCCAGACGAAGCATAGAAGAAAAATCAGGCTTAGCGGGCTGCTCTTCTTCCTGATCACTGGATGAATCTAAGTTGGAAGGATCTTCAGTTTCATCGGATTCGTCGGAAGGGGAGGATGTCTCTCCATCCTCATATCCGTCAGAAGAGGAATCCGAAGAAGAAGTTTTACCCTCTTCCTGATCTTTCTTGCTCACAGAAGCAGCAGAAGCTTTAACAAGCGCACGTAGAACCCGCTTGATATTTTCTTTTACCTCTTGTGGATCTCCCCACTGAGAGTCCGATTGCTCATCCGTATAGTTAAAATCATCCGGTTCTTGATTCTGAATATCCATCCATTCGACTAATGTGAGCCATACCTTTTTGATGATCTCCATCGTGGTTTCCAAAACCGCCTGAGTCGATTCATCCATACGTCCCTTTTCAATCAAATCTTGAACCGAATCCACTAATTCTACAGATTGTGGAGTCCAATCCTCAATATCCGTCATGGCTAAGGCCCGGGACATCAAGCATTCCCGAAAATCATAGATGGCATCCTTGCCTACATGTTCCCCGCGGATCCCGAATCTCCACTCGTAATTTCCGAACTCGATGTATTCTTTGGTCGTCGGATGATCAATGGCTGTGAAATTTTCCATCCTTCCATCCATCATGACGTTGCCGAAGAACTGGAGCCACGCCAGCGGATATTTTTCATTGGCTATCCAATCTGCACGATCTTTGGATACCCACTCTTTTTGCCAATTGACATAATCAGAAATGATATCGTACTCAATATGTCCTCTCTCGTGAATCGAGTGCCATTTTCTTAAGGCGCGTAGTTCAGATGGTGTAAAGGTACGGCAATCCGGACGCTGAAGCTCATAGAGGATGTAGACATCCTTTCCGTCTGTATAGGAAGTTTCACGGTAAGACCACTTAAATCCGAACTTTTGATTACCGAACAGGATGCGCAAATAACGAGCTAAACGCTCTCCTTCACGATTTTTAATGATCTCTTCTTTGGTTTGTAAAGCTGTAGCAACTGCCATGTATATTCCCTCCCAATATCGTTGGTATGAATTAAAAAAAGAGAAGGCCGAACGCCTTCTCTCCACTCTTACTACATTCCATTAATGTATTGTTCTTCTTCTACCGTCATCGGAAAATCAGACCAAACCTTTTGGCGAATCATATCCCGAACGGCCATCTGCTCCTCGAAATCTTCACATTTGTTAACAATGAAGTCTTCGAGTGCCTCTGTTTTGGTTTCCATTGTGACCCCGTAGGCTTGGAGATACGATGCAGCATCAATATAACCGCGAATCGTCTTGCTCTCTTCGCCTTGCTGCTCGGTAGCAACAAGATCATCAATGGCTTTCTTGGTCTTTTCCAAGAAATCTAAGGCATGAGCATCCTTTAAGCCTGTTTTTGCAATCAACATGGCTCTGAAATCCTGAACATAAGGCAATTTCAAGACCGACAAACGATCTTTGAAGGATTCAATGCATCCCAATGGCTCTGAAGAGTCCGATTGGGGTAGCATTACCATTGTTTTGGCCGATAGGTAAGGTTTTGAAGTAATCTCCGCCTTTTCCCCCGGTTAGCACCGTGCGTGCAAGTTTCCCTGCACACGGCGCCCCACCAACTGGCGTTACTCACCCATT